>CAUPRZ010000095.1:0-7422 GCA_963513855.1 uncultured Hylemonella sp. | reverse complement strand
GGCGGCGCGGGCAGACCTGGCCCATGCCAGCGCGCGCAAGCATTTCCGCGACGCACAATCGGCCGACCTGAACGCCGCTATGAACACGCTGGAAGACGCCATCCGCAAGATCGACGGCGAGACCCGCGAGCTGCTGGGCGGCACCTTCAAGATCGTCAACGAGCACTTCGGCCGTATGTTCCCCGAGCTCTTCGGTGGTGGCCAGGCCAAGCTCATCATGACGGGGGATGAAATTCTCGATGCCGGCGTGCAGGTCATGGCCCAGCCCCCAGGCAAGAAGAATCAGACCATCCACCTGCTCTCGGGCGGCGAGAAGGCGCTGACCGCCATCGCCCTGGTGTTCGCCATCTTCCAGCTCAATCCCGCGCCCTTCTGTCTGCTGGACGAGGTGGACGCGCCGCTGGACGACGCCAACACCGAGCGTTACGCCAAGCTGGTGAGCAGCATGAGCAAGGGAACGCAGTTCCTCTTCATCAGCCACAACAAGATCGCCATGGAGATGGCTGAACAGTTGATCGGCGTGACCATGCAGGAGCAGGGCGTCTCGCGTATCGTGGCAGTGGACATGGAGTCCGCCGTCTCCATGGCCGAAGCCACTTGAGGGAACCAAGCTGATGAGCACGCTGCAGATCGGACTGGCCATCGCCGGGGTTCTGCTGCTTGCCGCGCTGGTGGTGCATGGCGCCTGGACCGCACGGCGCAACCAGCCGCGCCTGGCCGATCCCGAAACCCGGCCCCTCGACCCGCATGGCCTGGACACCTTGCCGGTCGATCCGCTGCTGAGCGCCGTGCCGGCCGACCCGGATGCCGAGCTGCTGCTGCCCGCCAGCGCTGAGCGCAAGCCCCAGCTGGACACGCTGGTCGACGTCCTGGCCACCATTGAGCTGGAGCATCCGGTCAGCGGCGACGCCGTGCTGCAGCACATGCCGGCCACGCGCCGCGTGGGCAGCAAACCCTACGGCATCGAAGGCCTGCATGATCTCGACGGCCAGTGGGAGGCACCGCAGGCCGGTCGCCGCTACAGCGCCCTGCAGGCCGGTGTGCAACTGGCCAACCGCGCCGGCGCACTCAACGAGATCGAGTACTCCGAATTTGTCGTCAAGACCCAGGCCTTGGCCGATGCCCTGGGCGGCACCCCCGAGTTCCCCGACATGCTCGACGCCGTGGCGCGCGGCCGCGAGCTCGACGCCTTTGCCAGCCAGCACGATGCGCAACTCAGCGTGACGCTGCGTGCACGGCACACCGCCTGGAGCGCCGGTTATGTGCAGCAGCACGCGGCCCGTCTCGGTTTTGTGGCCGGTGTGCTGCCCGGGCGCATGGTGCTGCCGGCCAGCCAGGCCGGTCTTTCGCCCATCCTGGGCCTGCACTACGACCCGCAGGCGGCTCTGGCCGCCGATCCCTCGCAGACCGCCATCCGAGAACTCACACTGGGCCTGGACGTGGCCCAGGTGCCGCGCAGCGAGCAGCCCTATGTGCGCCTACGCGAGGCCGCCAAACGTCTGGCCGAGGTCATGGACGGCCAGATCACCGACGACAACGGCCAGCCTCTGAGCGCCGACGCCATGGACCTGATCGGCTCCGAGCTGGAAACGCTGTACGACAAGCTCGATGCCCGCGAGCTCTCGGCCGGCTCAGTTCTGGCACGCCGGTTATTTAGTTAAGTTTTGTCAATGAATTCAGATCTATTCGGCTTTGATGATTCCGAAGAATCGGAGTTGCCAAAGTATCTTTGGCAGCGCGTGACTGACTTGCGTAAGCGTCTTTGGTACAACGAAATCAAGTACTACGACATAGATTCGCCGAAGCTCACGGACGAAGAATATGACGGACTCTTTAGAGCATTGCAGGCGCTTGAAGCCAAACATCCAGAGCTCATAACACCAGATTCACCAACCCAGCGGGTGGGTGGAAAACCTGTAGATGGGCTAAGGCCGGTACGTCACGCCGTGCCCATGTTGTCCATCGAGACCGAGACCGACACAACGGCGCAGGGGGCGCAGGATTTCGACGCGCGTGTGCGCAAAGCCCTGGGCTTGCAGGAATCCGACCCGCCGGTCGATTACGTGGCCGAACTCAAGTTCGATGGCTTGGCCATGAGCCTGCGCTACGAATACGGCGTGCTGGTGCAGGCCGCCACACGTGGCGACGGCGAGACCGGCGAGGACGTGACACAGAACGTGCGCACCATCAGCCAGATTCCTTTGCGCTTGCAGGGCTGCGAGGCCCCGGTGCTGGAAGTGCGTGGCGAGGTCTATATGCGCCGCGATGACTTCGAGGCGCTCAACGAGAAACAGCGTGAGAAGGGTGAGAAAACCTTCATCAACCCGCGCAACACCGCAGCAGGCGCCATCCGCCAGCTGGACCCGGCGCTGGTGGCCCAGCGCCCGCTGAGTTTTTTCGCCTACGGCTTGGGTGAAGTGCAAGGCTGGCCCCTGCCGGCAACGCACGCTTTGATGCTCGACGCCCTGCTGGCCATGGGCCTGCCCGTGTGCGTGGAGCGCGCCGTGGCCCAAGGCTCCGCGGGGCTCACGGCTTTCCATGAGGCCGTGCGCGCCAAGCGCGACGCCTTGCCATTTGATATCGACGGCGTGGTCTACAAGGTCAATTCGCTGGCTCTGCAGCAGCAACTCGGTTTCAAGACCCGTGAACCGCGCTGGGCCGTGGCGCACAAATACCCGGCGCAGGAGATGTTGACCACGGTGTTGGCCATCGAGGTGCAGGTAGGTCGCACCGGCAAGCTCACCCCCGTGGCCAAGCTGGCGCCGGTGTTTGTGGGTGGTGTGACGGTCACCAACGCCACCCTGCACAACGAGGACGAGGCCCGGCGCAAGGACGTGCGCGTGGGCGACACGGTCATCGTCCGTCGCGCGGGCGATGTGATCCCCGAGGTTGTCTCTGTCCTGATCGAGAAACGCCAGCCCGGAGCCGAGGTGTTCACCATGCCCCATACCTGCCCGGTCTGCGGCTCGGCGGCCGTGCGCGAGGAGGATGAAGCCGACTACCGCTGTACGGGCGGCCTGTTCTGCAGCGCCCAGCGCAAGCAGGCCATGCTGCATTTCGCGGGGCGCCGTGCTGTGGACATTGAAGGTCTGGGCGACAAGCTGGTGGATCAGCTCGTGGATGGTGGCGTGGTCAAGACCCTGCCAGACCTCTATCGCCTGGGTCTCACCGCCCTGGCCAGCCTGGAGCGCATGGCCGACAAGTCGGCGCAGAACATCGTCGATGCGCTGGAGCAGTCCAAGCAGACCACGCTGCCACGTTTTATCTTCGGCCTGGGTATCCGTCACGTGGGCGAAGCCACGGCCAAGGCGCTGGCGCGGCATTTCGGCAAGCTCGATGCCATTCTGGAAGCCACCGAGGACCAGTTGCTGCAGGTGCCCGACGTGGGCCCCATCGTGGCGCAGAGCATCCACACCTTCTTCCAGCAGGCCCACAACCGCGAGGTGGTGGAGCAGCTGCGCGCCTGCGGCCTGCGCTGGGAGGAGGGCGAGCCCAGTCCCGTGGCTCAGCTGCCGCTGGCCGGCAAAACCTTTGTGCTCACAGGCACCCTGCCCACACTGAGCCGTGACGAGGCCAAGGACATGCTCGAAGCCGCGGGCGCCAAGGTGGCCGGCTCGGTAAGCAAAAAAACGGACTACGTGGTGGCGGGCGAGGAGGCCGGTAGCAAGCTGGACAAGGCGCGCGAGCTGGGGATCACGGTGCTGGACGAGGCGGGGCTGCGGGCCTTGCTGACATCCGCCTGAGTTTAACCAGCTTCGTTTTTTTCTGCGAGTCGTTCCGGCCGCCGCCACAGCCAGAGGGCGACCGTGCCCATGCAGGCAATCGCCGCCCAGGCCGCCCAGCGCGGGTGGCTGCTCCATAGCAGGTAGGCCCCTGAGGCCGACATGAAACCGGTCGACATCCACTTGGCGCGACGTCTCACGACGCCACCCCGGCGCCAGTCGCGGATCATGGGGCCGAAGGCCGTGTGGTGTTCCAGCCAGTGCAGCAGGCGCGGTGAGCTGCGGGCCGCGGCCCAGGCCGAGAGCAGGATGAAGGGAGTGGTGGGCAGCACGGGCAGGAAGGCGCCCAGGATGCCCAACCCCAGGAAAATGAGCGCCAGGGCCAGGTAGAGCCAGCGCAGTGGGGCCGTGAGCGCCGTGTTGGGCGGAGGCGATGGCGGTGTCGTCATGACGCTATTGTGCCGTGGCCGTTATGCTAGGCGCCTGATGCCGTTCCAAACACCATGACCGTCCGTACCATCCTCAAGATGGGAGACCCGCGCCTGCTGCGTGTGGCCCAGCCCGTGACCGACTTCGACAGCGATGCCCTGCATCTGCTCATCACCGATCTGATCGACACCATGGCCGCGGCCAACGGCGCCGGCCTGGCCGCGCCGCAGATCGGTGTCGATCTGCAGCTGGTGATCTTCGGCAGCGGGGAATTCAACCCGCGTTACCCTGACGCGCCTGTGGTGCCACGCACCGTGCTGTGTAATCCTGTCATCACCCCGCTGGGTGCTGAGGAGGAACTGGGCTGGGAGGGCTGTCTTTCGGTGCCGGGTTTACGTGGTGTGGTGCCGCGCTGGCAACGCATACGCTACACGGGTTTTGATCAGTATGGCGACGCCATCGACCGCACGGTCGACGGCTTTCATGCGCGCGTGGTGCAACACGAATGCGACCACCTGATCGGCAAGCTCTACCCCATGCGGGTGCGGGACTTCACGCAGTTCGGGTTTACCGAGGTGCTGTTTCCAGGGCTGGACGCCAATGAGGATGACTAGGGCTAACCACGAGGTGTGCGGTCCCCACCTACGCGTATGCTCCGCGCGTCATCACATGACGCATCAGGAGGAGACCGCATGCCCGTTCCGAACTTCTACAAATTCATGGCCATCCTGGGGCTGAGCATGGCCGCCACGCTGGCCCAGGCCCAGATGGATACCGAGCTGGCCGCCAAGCTGCGTGCCCTGGGGCCGGTGATCAATCCGCCTGCGACCGTGCCGCTCTATGTGCCGCGCATGCTGGACAAGGAGCCCTACGGTGGTGTCAAGGTGAGCCGCGACATCGTCTACGGCCCGAACGAACGCAATCTGCTCGACGTCTTTGTGCCCGAGGCGGCAACTAGCGGTCCGCGCACTGTGTTCATGTTCGTGCATGGCGGTGCTTTCCAGCGCGGTGACCGGCGCAGCCCGCCGAATTCGCCCTTCTAC
Organism: uncultured Hylemonella sp.; assembly: GCA_963513855.1. Lineage (GTDB taxonomy): Bacteria > Pseudomonadota > Gammaproteobacteria > Burkholderiales > Burkholderiaceae_C > Hylemonella. The sequence continues at coordinate 2,228 of CAUPRZ010000095.1, read as the reverse complement.
GACAACCTGATGTTGTGGGCCGTGAAAAACGGCATGGTCGGTGTCAACCTGACCTATCGCCTCGCGCCCAAACACACTTGGCCGGCTGGCGTGGAGGATCTGGCCGAGGCCGTGCGCTGGGTGCAGCAGAACATCGCAGCCCACGGCGGTGATCCGGCGCGGGTCTTCCTCATGGGGCATTCAGCCGGTGCCATCCACGTGGCGACCTATCTGGCGCAGGAACAATTTCATCGTGTGCCCGGTTCGGGTGTGCGTGGGGCGCTGATGCTGTCGGCGCTCTACGACTTCACGCCGGAGCTGATGGCCCAGGAGCCGATCAACAAGGCCTATTACGGTGAGGACCCGTCCAAATGGGCGGAACGTTCTGCGCGTGCCGGCCTGCTCAAGACACGGGTGCCGCTGTGGCTGGGCTACGGCGAACTGGATCCGTTGGCCTTTGTGTCCCAGAGCGAGGCCATGAACCAGGCCCTGTGCGCTGCCGGCCGCTGCCCGGCGGCGTTCACACGTTTTGCCGGTCACAGCCACATGTCGGAAATCTATTCGGTCAACAGCGATGACCGGGCGGTGGCCGACGCGATGCTGGCTTTTGTCAAAGGCCACTGAGTCTGCAGACACAGGGCCGGCCGGGATCATCCGGCCGGCCCTGTTTCATGGCGCGTTCACAGCGGTTTGATCTGGACCTTGCGCCACTTGATCGGGCCGCCGTTGGCGCCCTGTACGCCGGCGCCGTATTGCAGGGCGAAGGGTCCGCTGGCGTATTTGTTGTTGCGCACCTGCGCGGTCTGCACGCCGTTGAGCTTGACGGTCAGTAAATCACCCCGGGCGATGACTTCCATGGTGTTCCAGCGCCCGCCGGCCAGGTAGACCGGTGGCTTGGGCACGGCTGCAAAGTTCACGATGGAGCCGGTGGCATAGGTCGGGTCGGGACGGATGTCCCAGATATTCGCTTCGTAGGAATTGTCGGCCGCGATCTTGGCCGGATCCGAGGCGCGGAAGAAGATGCCGCTGTTGGTGTCGGTGGCGGCCCAGAACTCGGCGTAGATCTCGAAGTCCTTGTAGCTCTGCTTGGAGACCAGGAAACCGCCCTTGCCCTGGTTGGCCGAGATGCCGCCGGCCTCGATGCGCCAGTTGGCATCGCCGACGCGGTTCCAGTTGTCCAGGCCTTGCTCGCCGTCGATGAGCGTGACCCAGCCTGAGCCGGGCCAGCCCGCGCAGGCGGCCAGGCCCAGGGTCAGGGCGAGCAGGGTGAACCTGCGCAGGAATAGCTGCTTCATGAAAATCTCCTCGTTTGTTGTGCGTTGTGGTGCGGCACGTGTCCGCAGACGCACTATCCACGTGAGGAGGGAAGTCTGTCAAGCAAGGGCTCAGGAGCCCAGCACGTCCAGCAGCTCGGTCTCGATGGCGATCTGGGCGCGGTTGTTCTGCAGCTCGGGGCCGTCGACGAGGAAGACGTCGTCCACGCGCTCGCCCAGGGTGTTGACCTTGGCCAGCTGCAGGTTGATGCGGTGGCGGGCCAGCACACGCGCCACCTTGTAGAGCAGGCCGGTCTGGTCGCTGGCCGAGATGCTGAGCAGCCAGCGTTGCGCCTTTTCGTCGGGTTTGAGGCTCACGCGGGGCGTGATGGGGAAGCTCTTGACGCGGCGCGAGAGGCGGCCGCGGCTGGGCTCGGGCAGCGGCCCGCCTTCGGCGATCACGCGGGCCAGTTCGGCTTCGACCAGGGCGGTCATTTCGCGGTAGTGGTCCTGCATGCCGGTGGTCACGACCTGGAAGGTGTCGAGGGCGTAACCGTTGCGTGCGGTATGGATGCGTGCGTCCAGGATGCTGAAGCCGCCCTGGTCGAAATAACCGCAGATGCGGGCAAACAGGTCGGGCTGGTCGGCCGTGTAGACCAGCACCTGCAGGCCTTCACCTGCGGGCGAGCGGCGGGCCCGAACGACGGGCTGTTCGGTGCCGACATGACGCGAGAGCTGGCGCGTGTGCCAGGCGATGTCGTCGGCATCGTGGCGCATGAAGTAGCTCACGTCCAGCGTGTCCCAGAGCTTTTTCTGCGCCTCGTGCGGCAGGCTGTGCAGGGCCAGCTGGACCATGGCTTCGCGTTTGTGGGCTTCCACCTCGGCGTCGGGCGAGGGGGCGAGGCCACCCAGGGTGCGCAGGGTGTAGCGGTACAGGTCTTCCAGCAGCTTGCCCTTCCAGGCGTTCCAGACCTTGGGACTGGTGCCGCGGATGTC
>CAUPRZ010000094.1:0-7490 GCA_963513855.1 uncultured Hylemonella sp. | reverse complement strand
TCAAGGGTGAGGCTGTGGGCCCGGCCGGCCCCACGACCGCCACGCGCATGGACAAGTTCACCGAGACCATGCTGGGCCAGACCGGCCTGATCGCCATGATCGGCAAGGCCGAGCGTGGCCCCGAGGCTGTGGAGGTCATCCGCCAGCACAAGAGCGCCTACCTGATGGCCGTGGGCGGTGCCGCCTACCTGGTCAGCAAGGCCATCAAGACCGCCAAGGTCGTAGGCTTTGCCGACCTGGGCATGGAAGCCATCTACGAGTTCGACGTGGTGGACATGCCCGTGACCGTGGCCGTGGATGCCGGAGGTACCAGCGCCCACGTGACCGGCCCGGCCGAGTGGAGCAAGCGCATCGCCAGCGGCGAGTTCAAGGGCATCTCGCTGGCCACCGCGTGACCACGCGTCCGGTCGGCGTTTTTGACAGCGGCATCGGGGGCTTGAGCGTCCTGCAGGCGCTACGGGCCGAATTGCCGCACCAGAGCTTCGTCTACTTGGCCGACAGCGGCCACGCGCCCTATGGTGAGCGCGACGCAGGGCATGTGATCGCGCGTTCGCGTGCGATCACCCGACACCTGCGCCAGGCCCACGACATCCAGGCCCTGGTCGTCGCCTGCAACACGGCCACGGCCGCGGCCATCCATCTGCTGCGTGAAGAACATCCGGACCTGCCCATCGTCGGGCTGGAACCTGCACTCAAACCCGCAGCCCAGACCAGCCGCACGGGTCGTGTGGGTGTGCTGGCCACACGCGGCACGCTGCAGAGCGCCAAGTTCCACGCCCTGCACCAGTCTCTCGCAGACCAGGCGGATTTTGTGCTGCAGGCCTGCGATGGCTTGGCCGATGCCATCGAACATCAGGACAGCGCGCGCATCGCGGCCCTGGCGCGCGACTACGTCCAAGCGCTCGGCCCCTGCGGTCTGGTGCCGAATACCATCGACACCGTGGTTCTGGGCTGCACCCACTACCCGCTGATCCTGCCCACATTGCAGACCCTGCTCGGCCCGGAAGTCGCGTTGATGGAAAGCGGTATCCCGGTGGCGCGTCAGACCCGCCGCGTGCTGCCCCAGGTGGCTGAAAGTGGCCAGCCCTCATTGAGCTGGTTCACCACGGGTGAGGCCAGCGAACTGCAAGCCGCCGTGCAGCGCTGGCTGCAGCCGCAAGCCCGGGTTGAAACGCTGAAGATCTGAAGCAGCCGCCTTATTTGCGGCGGCCGGCCCGGTATTCCCAGGGCGGGATGGGCTGCTTGTCGCGCCAGAGGCCAGCCCGAGCCAGTCGGGCTTCTTCCTGAGCGGCGGCATAGGCTTGGCGATCGGCCTCCGAAAGTAGCTGCGCACGCGACTTGTCGTACCAGACGGCCCCGAGCTTCAACTGCTCCAGACTGATGTCGCGGCCTTCAACCCGCACCCGTCCGATGCGGGGGCTGCCGCTGCCGACACCCTCGACCTTCACATACTTCTGGAACACCAGGTCCCGCAGCGAGTCCAGCGAACGCTGGCCATGGGCCTGGAACTTCTCGGGCGCATCGACACCGGCCAGCCGTACGGTGTGCTGGATCTTTTTCTCATCGCGGATGCGCAGGGTGTCACCGCTGACGACCGCCATCACCTGGCCCTGCAGGGTCCAGGCCCAGGCCGAAGGCCCCGCGAACAGGGCGCCGAGAAAAACGGTGAGGGAGAGGAGGGATCTCATGGAGACCGTGGTGAATGATGGTCGGGGCGATACGATTCGAACGTACGACCCTCTGCTCCCAAAGCAGATGCGCTACCAGGCTGCGCTACGCCCCGACTGAGCGCGTATTCTACCGGGCTAGCTGGACATACTTGGCCCATGCGCTAAAGTTTCCGCATGCGCACCCGCCCCTTTCCCCTGCCCTGGCTCGAACCCGGCGACGATTTCCCGCCAGCGGACCAGGCCTGGGGGCCCGGTTCGGAGGCGCCAGGCCTGCTGGCCGCCGGTGGCAGCCTGGACGTGGACAGCCTGTGCCGCGCCTATGCGCAGGGCATCTTTCCCTGGTTCAGCGTGGGCCAGCCCATCCTCTGGTGGAGCACGGACCCGCGTATGGTGCTGGACGTGGCGCAGTTCCGCCTGCACCGCTCCCTGCGCAGGACCCTGCAAAAATTCATCCTGACGCCCGGCCACGAACTCCGCATCGACACCGCCTTCGAGCAGGTCATCACGGCCTGCGCCGGCAGCCCGCGGCCCGGGCAGGATGGCACCTGGATCGTGCCGGCCATGGTGCAGGCCTACCTGGCGTTGCACCGTGCCGGCCTGGCGCACAGTGTTGAGACCTGGGTCGACGGCCAGTTGGTAGGCGGCCTGTACTGCGTGGCCCTGGGGCGAGCGGTCTACGGCGAATCCATGTTTGCGCGCCGCAGCGATGCCTCCAAGATTGCGCTCGCAGCCCTCGTGGCCTTCTGCCGCCACCATGGCATCGCGCGCATCGACTGCCAGCAGAACACCTCGCATCTGGCCTCGCTCGGTGCCCGCGAAATCCCGCGTGTGGATTTTTTGCGCCATGTCGCGACGGCCCGGCTGGAAGCGGCCCCCAGCTGGCACTTCGAGCCCCTATACTGGCGTGAACTGATGACGGATGCTGCGGAAACCACGTGACGCACCTCAAGGACCTGCCCCTCCAGAGCCTGCAGTTCTATGCCACGGCGCCTTACCCCTGCAGCTATCTGGGTGGGCGGCTGGCGCGTTCCCAGGTGGCCACGCCCAGCCACCTCATCAACAACTCCACCTACTCTGAACTCGTTGCCCAGGGCTTTCGCCGCAGCGGCATGTTCACCTACCGTCCGCATTGCGACGGCTGTCAGGCCTGTATCCCGCTGCGCGTGCAGGTCCCGGACTTCCAGCCCACGCGCAGCCAGCGCCGGGCCTGGGCGCAGCACCAGAACCTGCAGGTCCGCGTCTCGCGCCTGTGTTTTGTGCCCGAGCACTACCAGCTCTATCTGCGCTACCAGAACGGCCGCCATGCCGGCGGCGGCATGGACCAGGACAGCATCGACCAGTACACCCAGTTCCTGCTGCAAAGCCGGGTCAACTCGCGCCTGGTGGAGTTCCGCGAGCCGGGGGATGAGCATGGCCCGGGCCCGCTGCGCATCGTCGCCGTGCTCGACGTGCTGGACGATGGTCTGTCCGCCGTCTACACCTTCTACGACCCCGAGGTCCAGGCCAGCTACGGCACCTACAGCGTGCTCTGGCAGATCGAACAGGCGCGCCAGCTGGGCCTGGCCCACGTCTATCTCGGCTACTGGATCCAGGACAGCCCCAAAATGAACTACAAGGCCCGCTTTGCCCCGCATGAACTGCTGCTCCAGGGCCACTGGACCGCGGCGCCAAGTACGGGCAAGCACGTATCGCCACCCCAAGATTGATTTCACGAGATAAAATCGGGCTCCATTGCAGGAGGGTACCCGATGAAGAAAAAAGACCCGGACGCCGTTGTCACCCCGACCGTGCAGGTGATCGAGCGCATGTTTTCGCTGATGGATGTACTCGCCTCGCGTGAGGACGCCATTTCACTCAAGGAAATCAGCGAGAAGACGGGCCTGCATCCCTCCACCGCCCACCGCATCCTCAACGACCTCGCCAGCGGCCGTTACGTCGACCGCCCCCAGCCCGGCACCTACCGCCTGGGCATGCGCCTGCTGGAGCTGGGCAACCTCGTCAAGGCCCGCCTGAACGTGCGTGATGCGGCCATCGCCCCCATGCGCGAGCTGCACCGACTGATCCAGCAGCCCGTGAACCTGAGCATGCGCCAGGGCGACGAGATCGTCTACATCGAACGCGCCTACAGCGAGCGCTCGGGCATGCAGGTGGTGCGTGCCATCGGCGGTCGTGCGCCCCTGCACCTGACCTCGGTGGGCAAACTCTTCCTGGCTGCAGACGACCCGCAGCGCGTGCGGGCCTACGCCACACGCACCGGCCTGGCCGGTCATACCAAAAACAGCATCACCCAGCTGCCCGTGCTGGAGCGTGAACTCTCCAAGGTGCGCCAGTACGCCACGGCACACGATGACGAGGAACTGGAACTGGGCGTGCACTGCATGGCAGCCGGCATCCACGACGACCAGGGCAAGCTGGTGGCCGGGCTGTCCATCTCGGCCCCCACGGGGCGCCTGGACAAGGAATGGCTGCCCAAGCTGCAGGCCGTGGCCAGCGAGATCTCGCGCATGCTGGGCTACCAGATCGGCGGGGCCGAGAAACGCTGAAGGGCGCCGCAGCGCCCCTTTTCCAAGCCGTCGCGCCCTCTGCGCGTCAGAGCAAACGCGTGGCCTGCGGCTCAATCTGGTTGTCGGTCACCGGCACGATCTGCTTGGCCGGGATGGACTCCACCCAACGGCGCACACGCTCGGCATCACCCAGGCGGCTGAGCTTGCCGGCGGAATCGAGGAAGACCATGATCACATTACGACCGGCCACCCGGGCCTGCATGACCAGGCACTGGCCGGCTTCGGAGATATAACCCGTCTTCTGCAGGCCGATCTCCCAGCGAGGGTTGAGCACCAGGCGATTGGTGTTGCTGAACATCAGCTTGCGGCGACCATCGGCCACTTGGTGCGCGCGCGAAGTGGAATAGTCACGCAGCAGCTCGTCTTCGGAAGCCACATCGACCAGCACAGCCAGGTCACGTGCACTGGACCTGTTCTTGCTGGAGAGGCCGGTCGGCTCGACAAAACGGGTGTCCTCCATACCCAGCAGCTGGGCCTTGGCATTCATCATCTCGACAAAAACGTCCATCCCGCCCGGATAGGTCCGGCCCAGGGCATGTGCGGCCCGGTTTTCACTGGACATCAGGGCCAAGTGCAGCAGTTCGCCCCGCGTCAGGGAGGCACCCACGCGCAGGCGTGAGGTGCTTCCCTTCTCGGTATCCACATCGTCACGGGTGATGGTGATGGCCTCATCCAGCGGCAATTCAGCCTCGCTGATGAGCAGAGCTGTCATGAGCTTGGTCAGCGAGGCGATGGGCAACACGGCCTCTTCGTTCTTGCTGAACAGGACTTCCTGGGTTTCCTGGTCGACCACATAGGCCACGCTGGACCGCAGGGACAGGGGATCCCGCGCACCGTGCAGGCCGGCACGCATGCCGTCGGAGGGACGAGCGGGACGCACCACACGCGGCACCACACGCTTGGCATAGACCCGACGTTTGGTTTCAGCGCCGGATTTCTTGGCGCTTGCGCTCTTACCCGAGCCTTGCGACTGGGCAGAGACGGTCAAGGGCACGGCCGCCAGCATGGCCAGCACGACCGAACCCACCCAGAAAAAATGACGCAAATGTTTCACATGCATGACCCTGCAGCGCTGCAAAAAAGGTGCCAGCCGAACATGGCACCACCACAGGGGAGGTTATACAGAAAATGTCATGCAGGATCAAGCACTTGGCGTCGTTTTCTCAACACTCTCTTACAAGTTACGAATTTTTGTCACCCTTGCGCGGCGACACGGTCGGCCTTGCTGTGCAGTTTGTTGAGGGCACTCAGGTAGGCCTTGGCCGAAGCCACGACGATGTCGGGGTCCGCGCCTACGCCATTCACCACCCGCCCACTGTTCTGCAAGCGCACCGTGACTTCGCCCTGGCTCTCGGTGGAACCGCTGATGGCGTTGACCGAATAGAGCACCATCTCAGCACCGCTTTTGACGTGTGATTCGATGGCCTTGAGCGAAGCATCCACCGGGCCATTGCCATCGGACTCGCCATGAACCTCCTTGCCTTCCACCGTGATGACAATGGCCGCATGGGGACGCTCACCCGTTTCGCTGTGTTGCGCGAGCGAGACAAAGCCGTACTGTTCCTTTTCGCTGGCGACGCTTTCGTCGCTGACCAGGGCCAGGATGTCCTCGTCAAAGATCTCGCTCTTGCGGTCGGCCAGTTCCTTGAAGCGGGCAAAAGCCGTGTTGAGCTCCCCTTCGCTCTCCAGCGCCACACCCAGGTCCTGCAGGCGTTGCTTGAAGGCGTTACGACCGGACAGCTTGCCCAGCACGATCTTGTTGGCGCTCCAGCCCACGTCCTCGGCACGCATGATCTCGTAGGTGTCACGCGCCTTGAGCACGCCGTCCTGGTGGATGCCCGAGGCATGGGCGAAGGCGTTGGCACCGACCACGGCCTTGTTGGGCTGCACCACAAAGCCGGTGGTCTGGCTGACCATACGACTGGCGGGCACGATCTGCGTGGTGTCGATGCCGAGGTCCAGGTTGAAGTAGTCGCGGCGCGTCTTCACGGCCATGACGATCTCCTCCAGGCTGCAGTTGCCGGCACGCTCGCCCAGGCCATTGATGGTGCACTCGATCTGACGGGCGCCGCCGATCTTCACGCCGGCCAGGGAGTTGGCCACGGCCATGCCCAGGTCATTGTGGCAATGCACGGACCAGACAGCCTTGTCCGAGTTGGGAATGCGCTCGCGCAGGGTCTTGATGAAATTGCCATACAGCTCGGGCACGGCGTAGCCCACCGTGTCCGGGATGTTGAGGGTGGTGGCACCTTCCTTGATCACCGCCTCCAGCACCCGGCAGAGGAAGTCCACATCGCTGCGGTAACCATCCTCGGGGCTGAACTCGATGTCTTCCACCAGGTTGCGTGCATAGCGCACGGAGAGCTTGGCCTGCTCCAGCACCTGCTCGGGTGTCATGCGCAGCTTCTTCTCCATGTGCAGGGCCGAGGTCGCAATGAAGGTATGGATACGTGCCCGGTTAGCGCCCTTGAGTGCTTCCGCTGCACGTGCAATGTCTCGGTCATTGGCCCGCGAGAGTGAACAGATTGTGGAATCCTTGATGGTGTTGGCAATGTTCTGGATCGCCTCAAAGTCCCCGTTGGAGCTGGCCGCGAAGCCGGCCTCGATCACATCCACCTTCAGACGCTCCAGCTGACGGGCAATGCGCAGCTTTTCATCCTTGGTCATGGACGCGCCGGGCGACTGCTCACCGTCGCGCAAGGTGGTATCGAAAATGATCAGTTTGTCTGCCATGGGAGTACTCCTCGTTGGGACGTATTGTGGGGCCTCAACCGGCCTGCGATTCGGTGGCGGTTGTCGCCGCCAGTCCCGAACGCTTAAGGCCCGAGACGATGGCCTTGAGCGAGGCCAGCACGATGTTGCCGTCCACACCGACGCCAAACAGCGTCTGTGATTCGTCGACGCGCAGCTCGATATAGGCCACGGCCTTGGCGTTGGCGCCCGAACCGATGGCGTGCTCGTGGTAGTCAAGCACCCGCAGCGAGCGGCCGTAGGCCGCCGCCAGGCCCTGCGTGAAGGCGTCGATGGGGCCCGTGCCCTCACCCCGGACCTCGCGCGCCTGCGCCCCCATCTGCACCTGGGCCTGCAGGGCGACCGAACGACCGGCCTCACGCTCGGTGATCTGGTGCTGAATCACGGCCGCGTTGTGCAGGCCGTATTCGCTCTCGAACAACGCGTACAGATCCTTGGCCGTGAGCTCGCGCCCGGTCGTATCCATCACGCGCTGGACCACCTGGCTGAATTCGATCTGCAGGCG
>CAUPRZ010000093.1:0-7515 GCA_963513855.1 uncultured Hylemonella sp. | reverse complement strand
GGCCACCTCCTGCTCGGTCTTCGTGAAACTGGTCCAGTAGCGATCGAGCTGCTTCTCATCGCCTCCGCGCAGCAGCACATTCTTCCATTCCTGCACCTGGGTCTTGAAGGTACTGAGCATGGCGGCCGAGAGCCGCTCATGCTGGCTGGCCGCAGCCACCTGGACCTCGAAAACCTGCAGCGAACGCTGCAGGCGGTAGATACCGAAGAAGCTCGCGGCCAGCAACAGGCCGATGAGCACCGCGATCGTGAGCGGAAGCCTGACTTTGATCTGCATGATCCGTCCTTCTCAGCGTGGCCGCATTGCTGCGGACCCGGAAGATCACCCATTCCCGAGAATGGGGCCATCACCACCCAGCTCCCTGATGTACGGCTGTTCTTATAGGCTGTCAGTGCAGGACCATTATTCTCCCGAGTCGCTGTTGGAAGCAAGCACCAGGCGGTGCACGTCCCGGGTGCCCAACATTAGCGGCTGAGCAACCAGCGGCTGGCAATCCGGGCCACCTCGGCATGCACGCCGTCGCGCTGGGCCGGTGTGAGACCCTGGGCCCCGGTGAGGTAGCTGGCCACGAGCAGCGGCGCACGGCCAGCGGAAGGCCAGGCGATACCCACATCGTTGCGTGTGGCCATGTCACCCGAGCCGGTCTTGTCGCCCACCAACCAGCCGGCCGGGAAACCGGCGCGCAAGGTGTGGTCGCCGGTGAGGTTGCCACGGATCCAGCTTTGCAGCTGCGTGCGGGACGCAGCGCCCAGCGCAGAACCCAGCAAGATTTTGTCCATCGTCGCCAGCATGGCCTGCGGTGTTGTGGTGTCACGCGGGTCGCCCGGTAGAGCCGAGTTGAGTTCGGTCTCCCAGCGGTCCAGCCGCGTCTGCGTGTCGCCCAGGCTGCGCAGCCAGGCCGTGAGCCCCAACGGCCCGCCATGGCGGCCCAGCAGCAGATTGGCCGCCGTGTTGTCGCTGAGGACCAGGGTGGCCTCGCACAGCTGGGCCACCGTCATGCCGCCGCCCGGTGTGGCGCCTTCGGCATGGGGCGCCGTGCGCGGCGAATAGGTCACGAGCGCCGAGGCCGGATACGTGACACGCTGCGCCAGACTCTCGGCACCCTGCTCCACACGGTGCAGCACATAGGCTGCCAGCAGGAGTTTGAAGGTGCTGCACAGGGGGAAGAGTTCGTCCGCGCGGTGCAGCAGCTGGGCACCGCTGCCCGTGTCGCGTAGCGCTACGCCCAGGCGGCCACCACTGCGCGCCTCAAGCGCCTGCAAAGCCTGCACTCCGTCTTCCGTTGCACGCGCCTGTACGCCCAGGCTCCAGACGCCGGCCGCGGCCAGCCACGCTCTTCTTTGCATCGTGTCAGCCCAGTTCTTTCAGGCGTTGGTCCTGGCGTGCTGTCAGGCGTGCGATGTCGGCCATGTCTTGCGCCGAGAGTTTGGGCCCAGGCTTGCGCACGGCCTCGCTGGCGAGGACACCCCGTTGCATCAGGATGTGCTTGCGCACGGCCAGGCCGATATTGGCCTGCTGCTCGTAACGGGCCAACGGCAGGTAGGCGTCGAACAGGTCGTGGGCGCGCTCCACGTCACCGCGCTGGTGGGCCGCACACACGTCTACCATCATCTCTGGGTAGGCAAAACCTGTCATCGCGCCGTCGGCGCCACGCGTGAGTTCTTCCGGCAGGAACAGACCGCCCCCGTTGCCGGTGAGGATGGAGACACGCTGAAGTTCACCCTTATCACTGGCCGCACGGATGGCGCTGAGCTTGGCCAGGCCCGGGCTGTCCTCGTGCTTGAGCATCACGCAGTTGGGCGAGTTCTTGAGGATTTTCAGGATGACGCCGGTAGACATCTGTACCCCCGTGGCTACGGGATGGTCCTGCAGCACCCAGGGCACGTCGGGGCCCAGGGTCTCGTTGACCATGTCGAAGTAGGCTGTGATCTGGTCGTCGGTGCGCACGGTGGGCGGTGGCGCCACCATGACACCAGCCGCGCCCAGGGCCATGACGCTCTGCGTGAGTTCCTTCATGGCTGCGAAGCCCGGGGCCGAGGCGCCCACCACCACGGGCACACGACCAGCCACACGTTTGAGCACCTGCTGCACAAAGGTGCGCGACTCTTCCATGGTGAGCTTGGGCGCCTCGCCCATGATGCCCAGCACGGTCAGGCCCGTGACGCCTTTCTCCAGGCAGAAGTCCACCATGCGGTCGGTACTGGCCAGATCCAGCGCACCGCTGTCGGTGAAGGGGGTGACGGTGATCAGGTAGACGCCCTGGGCGCTACGGTTGAGTGTGTTGCTCATGGATGAAATGCTCCTGGGTGTCGAGGATACAAGTTGCACCGTTCACGCCATGAAAAACGGCACCCGAAGGTGCCGTTTTATTTGGAAGCCTGGCGCTCAGAAACTTTCCCAGTCGCCGTCGTCGGCCGGCTTGGACACCGGTGCGTGCTTGCTTTCTGCCAAGGGCGGTGCCTTGAGAGCAGCCGGCGCACGGGCGGCCGGGGCCCGGGCTGCGGGGGCCGGCGCAGGCCTGGCCGGTGGCGGTGCCGCAGACACCTTGGGAGCAGGACGCGGCACGGGCGCCACGGCGGCCTGCGCATTGAGCCGGAACACGGCCACGGTCTGCACCAGTTCCTCGGACTGGCTGCGCAGGCTGCCGGCCGCGGCGGCCATCTCTTCCACCAGGGCCGCGTTCTGCTGCGTGGCTTGATCCATATTGGTCACGGCCTCGCCGATCTGCGCCACGCCCTGGCTCTGTTCGCTGCTGGCCGCGCTGATCTCGCCCATGATGTCGGTCACACGCCGGATGCTGGCCACCACCTCGTTCATGGTCTGGCCGGCCTGATCGACCAGGGCACTGCCCTGCTCTACCCGGCCCACGCTGTCGTTGATGAGGGTCTTGATCTCTTTGGCCGCTTCCGCGCTGCGGCCGGCCAGGCTGCGCACTTCACTGGCCACCACGGCAAAACCGCGGCCCTGTTCGCCGGCACGGGCTGCTTCCACCGCGGCGTTGAGCGCGAGGATATTGGTCTGGAAGGCGATGCCGTCGATCACGCTGATGATGTCGGCGATCTTGCGCGAGCTGTCGTTGATGCCCTTCATGGTGTCCACCACCTGGGACACGACCTCACCGCCCTTGACGGCCACCGTGCTGGCGCTTTGTGCGAGTTGGTTGGCTTGTTTGGCGTTGTCGGCGTTCTGCTTGACAGTGGAAGACAGCTCTTCCATCGACGCCGCTGTTTCTTCCAGTGCACTGGCCTGGCTTTCGGTGCGCGCGCTCAGGTCCTGGTTGCCCTGGGCAATCTCGGCGCTGGCCGTGGACACGGATTCTGAACCGGAGCGCACCCGGCCCACGATCTGCACCAGGTTGTGCTGCATGGCCGCCAGGGATTGCAGCACACGGGCCACCTCGTCCTTGCCTGTCGCCGTGACCTGACGGGTCAGGTCACCCTGGGCCACGGCCTCGGACACAGTGACCGCCTCGCCCAGCGAACGCGAAACGCCGCGGATCAGGGTCAGGCCCAGCAGCCAGGCGAAGATCACGCCCACTACGATGGACACGATGGACAGGGTCAGGATGGTCTGGTAACGCGCGACAGAGGCGTCGAACTCCTGCTTGGCCACATCGAGCTGCAGCTGGATCAGGGCCTGGGAGGCGACACTGGCCTGTTCATAAAGCACAGGCAGGGTGTCCTGCACCAGCGAGGCCAGTTGCGGGATGTCGTCAGCGCGCATGGCAACAATGGAAGGGCGCAGCCCCTCGTTCACATAACGACCGCGGACCGTGGCGAATTCCTTGGCAAGCTTGGTTTCCTCCTCGGTATGAGCCGTGGCCATGAAGGCTTCCCAGAGCTTGCTGATGGCCGCAATATTGCCTTCGATCTTCGTGCTGTTGATCCTGACGGCTTCAGCGCCCGGCGACATCAGCGTGATGAGCGCCAGCATGCGGTTCTGCTGCATCATGGAATCGATCCGCGCCAGCTGGGCCGCCGGCACGGAGCGGTCTTCATAGACCGTCTTGAGGGCCGCGTTTGATTTGCTGATGCCGTACAGGCCGATGGCGCCGATCACGATGAGCAGGGCCGAAAGAACGGCCAGCAGAATCAGCAGGCGAGTGGAGATTTTGAGATTGTTCATATGCTTCTACCCCTGATGTAAGCCCGGGGAGCATGTGAGGCGGAGCCCACGCCCCGCCCCGGGGCGCGCCCATTATCGATGCCCGGCCAAGGGGTCCGTCAAGCCAGCTTGAACACGGCCACGGCCTGCACCAGTTCCTGCGACTGGTTACGCAGGCTGCCAGCCGCGGCGGCCATCTCTTCCACCAGGGCCGCGTTCTGCTGCGTGGCCTGGTCCATCTGCGTCACGGCCTCGCCCACCTGGGCCACACCGGCGCTCTGCTCGGAACTTGCCGCACTGATCTCGCCCATGATGTCGGTCACACGGCGGATGCTGGCCACGACTTCGTTCATGGTCTGGCCAGCCTGGTCCACCTGGGCGCTGCCCTGGTCCACACGGGCCACGCTGTCATTGATCAGGGCCTTGATTTCCTTGGCGGCTTCGGCGCTACGGCCCGCCAGACTGCGCACCTCGCTGGCCACCACGGCAAAACCACGGCCCTGTTCGCCAGCACGGGCCGCTTCGACCGCAGCGTTCAGCGCCAGGATATTGGTCTGGAAGGCGATGCCATCGATCACGTTGATGATGTCGGCGATCTTCTTGCTGCTGTCGCTGATACCGCGCATGGTGTCCACCACCTGGGCCACCACTTCACCGCCCTGCACCGCCACCGTGCTGGCGCTCTGGGCCAGCTGGTTGGCCTGACGGGCGTTGTCGGCGTTCTGCTTGACGGTGGAGGACAGCTCTTCCATCGAAGCCGCGGTTTCTTCCAGCGCGCTGGCCTGGCTTTCGGTGCGCGCGCTCAGGTCCTGGTTGCCCTGCGCGATCTCGGAACTCGCGGTGGACACGGCTTCACTGCCCTGGCGCACCTGACCCACGATCTGCGCCAGATTGCTCTGCATGGCCCCCAGGGCCTGCAGCAACTGGGCGGCCTCGTCCTTGCCACGGGCTTCGATGGTCCGCGACAGGTCGCCGTCGGCGATATGCTGCGCACCCTGTACGGCCGACTCGATGGGCTGCACGATGGAACGCGCGAGCATGAAGGCAAAAACGGCGCCCAGCGCGACGGCAATCAGGCCGCCTGCGACCAGCAGATTACGGCCGGTAGCGGCGCTGCTGTCAGCGGCGGCCAGGGCTTGGTCGTAGATGAACTGCTGGCGTTTTTCCAGGTCGGAAATGGTCTTCAGATAGGCCTCGGACAGCGGCTGCAGCTCTTTTTCCAGACTGCTCGCCACATCCTCGCCTGCCGCCTTTCGCTTCATGATGTTGGCACGCGGTGTGCGATAGCCCTCACGGGCCTGATCGATCTTGGCCAGCAGCTCCTTGCCCTCTTTGGACTCCACGAGTTCGTGCATGCGTTTGCGTGACGCGGTCGTGATCTCCGAGGTCTTGTCCATCTCGGCCTGCCACATCTTGAGGCGGCTGGCGTCGCTGTCGAGCAACGCGGCCTTGGTCCGCACCCAGTTCAGGTCAATGGTCTGGCGCCAGGCCACGGCCAGCTGCAGCTTCTCGTTCTCGAAGGTCCCCAGGGCACGGGTCGTGTTCGCCAGCTCCTGCAGACGCCAGTAGCCCAGGCCCACGCAAAGCACGAGGATCAGGAGGACTACACCGAAGGCCAGCCCCAGGCGGGCGGCGATTTTGAGGTCACGGATGGCTTGCATGGCTGCTTTCTTGAGGTGGATGCGTGAACTGCGTTTGAAACGCAGGCGACATATCGGCTCAGAATAGCAGTTTTCCCCCACAGAGCGCAGGGAAAAAGGCGGGGGAAGGCCCGCCTTATCGGCCGAAAGTCAGGCCGCGATTTACCGAGGGGTGCTGCGGCGAGCCAATGCCAACCAGAACCCCAGCAGGGCAAAGGCCACAAACCACAGGAAGGACCAGTTGGCGATGGTGCCGCCCAGGAAGGTCCAGTCGATGGCCGTGCAGTCGCCCGATCCCTTGAAGATCATGGGGATGGCACGCTGCAGGGGGAAGTTTTCGATCATGCCGTAGAAGTCGCGGCCGCAGGTCGCGATCTCGGGCGGGTACCACTGCAGCCAGCTCTGGCGCGCGGCCACAAAAGCGCCGAAACCGGCGATCAGCAGCACCAGGCCACCCAGCCAGCGATGGCTACGCGGCCCCGGCAGGGCCGCAGCGATGGCGGCCACCACGGCCACCAGCACCATGGCGTAGCGCTGCACAACACACATGGGACAGGGCTCGAGCCCCACCACGTGCTGCAGATAAAGACCGAAGCCCAGCAAACCCAGGCAGGCCAGGCAGATCAGGGCGTAGATACGGCGAGTGGTGAGACGCGTGGTGAGGCGCGCCAAAACTTCAGACAGCAGGGACAAGATCCGGTTTTCCTTCTACAAAGACGCGGGCCTTGCGTGGTGTCACCACCAGCAGCTCACCCTCCGTCAGGCCAAGTTCCCGGTATTGTGAGGCAGGAATCTGCACCTCAATGATCGGTTGTTCAGCTGCTTGAGTCGCATCTTCGGGCAAAAGTTCCAGTCTTGCGGTGGGGCCGACCACGATGGCGCGGCTCAGGCGCGCCGCGATGCCCGTGGCGCCGGTGGCCCAGCGCTGCACCTCGAAGTCGTGCGGACGCACATAGGCAAAGGCCTTGGCGTCGTTGGCATCGGCGTGCTCGGGCGTCTCCAGGCGCACGCCCTGGTGTTCGCTGCCGATCAGCACCCCGCCCTGCTCCACCCGGCCGTGGAAGAGGTTCACGTCACCCAGGAAACCGTAGACAAAGGGGCTGGCCGGCTGGTCCCAGACCTGCTGGGGCGTGCCGATCTGCTCGATGTTGCCGCGGTTCATCAGCACCACACGGTCGGCCACCTCCAGCGCTTCTTCCTGGTCGTGCGTCACGAAGATGCTGGTGACATGCAGCTCGTCGTGCAGACGGCGCAGCCAGCGGCGCAGTTCCTTGCGCACCTTGGCGTCCAGCGCGCCGAAGGGTTCGTCCAGCAGCAGCACCTTGGGCTCCACGGCCAGTGCACGCGCCAGGGCAATGCGCTGGCGCTGGCCACCCGAGAGCTGCGAGGGGTAACGGTCGGCCAGCCAGTCCAGTTGCACAAGCTTGAGCAGCTCCAGCACCTTGGTCTTGATCTGCGCTTCGCTGGGGCGCAAAGCGCGCGGTTTCATGCGCAGGCCGAAGGCCACGTTGTCAAACACAGTCATGTGGCGGAACAGCGCGTAATGCTGGAACACAAAGCCCACATTGCGCTCGCGCACGTGCACCTCGGTCGTGTCTTCGCCGCTGAAGAGGATGGCGCCCTGGTCGGGCGTCTCCAGGCCGGCAATGATGCGCAGCAGCGTGGTCTTGCCGCAGCCCGAGGGACCGAGCAGGGCCACGAGTTCACCGGACTGGATGTCCAGGCTGACGTCGTTCAGGGCCTGGAAGTCGCCGAACTGTTTGCTGATGTT
>CAUPRZ010000092.1:0-7518 GCA_963513855.1 uncultured Hylemonella sp. | reverse complement strand
CGTTCAGGTCGGCCGATTGTGCGTCGAGGAAATGCTTGCGCTCGCTGGCATGGGCCAGTTCTTCCAGCGCCGCCAGGTTCACGGCACCCAGGGCGGCAATCTCTCGGTTCAGGCGGTCAATTTCGCTCTGCAGGCCGGTGAGGCGCACATTGCCGTCCGTGATGGACTGGGCCACGGCCTCGAGATCGGCCTGGGCTTCGTCCAGCAGCTGGGCGTATTGCTCGAAGCCCAGGCGCGCGGCCTGTTCCTTGAGCTGCATCTCCTGGATACGCAGTCTTAGCGGATCGAGTTCACGCTCCAGTTTGAGGCGGCGTTCGTCGCTGGCACGCAGTTTGTTGGTCAGATCGTCGTATTCGCTGCGTTTGGCGGCCAGGGCCTGTTCGCGCTCCAGCTTCAGGCTCAGGGCGTTCTGCAGGCCGGCCTGGGCCGCGGCATCGGTCAGGCGCGCGAGCTCGTCGCGTGCACGCTGCTCCTCGCCGGTGATGGAGGCAGCCTGCTGGTCGGCAGTCTCGATGGCGCGCGACAGTTCTGCCTTGCGGGCATCCAGCGTGCGCAGCGAGAAGGTGGCTTCCTGCGCCTGGCGCTCCAGCGCGCGCTGCTGTTCGCGGCAGGCGCCCAGCTTGCGTTCGGCCTCCAGCACACGCTCGTCGAGCTGGGCATGGCGCTCCTGGCTGTCAGCCAGTTGCATGTCGAGTTCTTCAAAGCGGCCTTCGGCGGCCACACGGCGCTCCTGCAGTTCTTCCAGCAGGGCGTCAACTTCAGCCAGATCACCGGCAATCTGTTCGCTGCGCGCACGGGTCTGCTCGGCCAGCTGCGAGAGGCGCAGGGTTTCGACCTGCAGTTCATGGGCCCGGCTCTGGGTTTCGCTGGCTTCGCGGCGCGCAGTGATCAGGCGCTGCGAGGCGTCGGCGTAAGCGGCCTCGGCGCGCACCAGGGCGCTGCGGGCTTCCTCGTTGATCAACGATTGCGCACGCAGCTGTTTTTCCAGATTCTCGATTTCCTGGGCCCGAGCCAGCAGACCAGCCTGCTCGGAGTCCTGGGCATAGAAGCTCACGCTGTGCAGGCTGACGGCGTGGCCGCTTTTCACGTAAATGGTTTCGCCGGGCTGCAGCTGGTTGCGCTGGGCCAGCGCTTCCTCGAAGCTGGCCGCCGTGTAGCAGCCCTGCAACCAGTCCACGAGTACAGCCTTGAGGCCGGCGTCGTTGACGCGCAGCAGCTCGGCAAGACGCGGCAGACCACCGGTTTTTTCAGGCGCACCAGCCTGCGGCGCGCTGTAGAAGGCCAGCTTGGCCGGCGGCGCATCGGCACCGAAGGCCTTCACCATGTCAAGGCGGCTGACTTCAAGTGCACCCATGCGTTCGCGCAGCGCAGCTTCGAGGGCGTTTTCCCAGCCCTGCTCGATGTGCAGCTTGGTCCACAGGGCCTGCAGATCGGCCAGGCCGTGTTTGGCCAGCCAGGGCTGCAGCTTGCCGTCGGTCTTGACCTTGTCCTGCAAAGCCTTGAGGGCTTCCATACGTGCCGAGAGGTCGGCCTGGCGGG
The DNA here is from genome assembly GCA_963513855.1 of uncultured Hylemonella sp. Taxonomy (GTDB): domain Bacteria; phylum Pseudomonadota; class Gammaproteobacteria; order Burkholderiales; family Burkholderiaceae_C; genus Hylemonella. Next base: position 5,979 of record CAUPRZ010000092.1, on the reverse strand, counting down.
CGGATTCGGTGTTGACGGTTTCCTGTTGCGTGCGGCGTGCTTCGTCGAGCTGAGGCACGCTGTCCTGCAGCTCGTGCAGACGGGCGTCAGCCACGCTGGCGGCTTCGCTGGCCTGTGCCGACTGGGTCTGCAGGCTTTGCAGGCGCGCCTCGTCGGGCGCGGCCAGGGCCTTCTTGTCGGTGTCCAGCCGTTCACGGCGCTGGTTCAGCTGACGCGACTGCTCCTCGATGCTGCGCTGCTCGGCGGCCAGCACCTGGATCTGCTGCTGCACCTGGCCCACGCTGCCGCGCTGCTCGTTGGCGCGGCTCTGCGCCTGACGCAGGGCATCTTCGAGGTCCGGCAGGGCCATGGACTGCTCTTCCAGCTGGGCGGCCAATTCGGTGGTCTTTTCCTCACCCACCAGGGCCAGCTCGGCCAGGTTTTCAATCTCGGCCTGGGCGTCAGTCTTGCGTGTGGCCCACTGGGCGGTCTGTTCCTTCAGCGTGTTCAAGCGCTCTTCCACACGCTGGCGGCCTTCGACCACAAAACGGATCTCGGCTTCCAGGCGACCGACTTCGGTGCTGGCCTCGTAAAGCAGGCCCTGGGCCTGGTTGACCTGGTCGCCGGCGGCGTAGTGGGCCTGACGGATGGTTTCAAGATCAGCCTCGATGTGACGCAGGTCGGCCACACGGGATTCGAGCTCGATGGTGGCCTTCTCGCCTTCCTGTTTGATCTTGCTCTGGTCACCCTCGGCCTCGGCGCGCTTGAGGAACCAGAGTTGCTGCTGCTTGAGCGTGACGTCGGCCTGCAGGCCGTTGTACTTCTGCGCGACTTCGGCCTGGCGTTCGAGCTTTTCCAGGTTGTTGTTGAGTTCACGCAGGATGTCTTCCACCCGCGTGAGGTTTTCGCGCGTGTCTGACAGGCGGTTCTCGGTCTCGCGGCGGCGCTCCTTGTACTTGGAGACGCCCGCGGCTTCTTCGAGGAAAAGACGCAGCTCTTCCGGCTTGGATTCGATGATGCGGCTGATCGTGCCCTGGCCGATGATGGCGTAGGCGCGCGGGCCCAGGCCCGTGCCCAGGAACACGTCCTGCACGTCGCGCCGGCGCACCGGCTGGTTGTTGATGTAGTAGCTGCTGGTGCCGTCACGCGTCAGCACGCGTTTGACGGCGACTTCCGCATACTCGCGGAAGGGGCCGCCGGCCCGGTGGTCGGCGTTGTCGAAGACGAGTTCCACGCTGGCACGGCTGGCCGGTTTGCGCGTGTTGGTGCCGTTGAAGATCACGTCCTGCATGGACTCGCCGCGCAACTCGCTGGCGCGGCTCTCGCCCAGCACCCAGCGCACGGCGTCCATGATGTTGGACTTGCCGCAGCCGTTGGGGCCGACCACGCCCACCAGTTGCCCGGGCAGCATGAAGGTGGTCGGTTCGGCGAAGGACTTGAAACCGGAAAGTTTGATCGAGGTAAGACGCACGGTGGTGGGCTCGGTCGGAGAACGGGAAGAACGCGAAATCATAACGTCCCGGCCAGACTCTCCATGTATTCCGGTGCACCGCTTTTGTGCTAGCAGATCATCGGCCTGCGCACCGGGTAAACCCGGGCCGTTTGCATTTGCATACACTGCCTTGCCCGCCGTCATGGCAAGGTGCTGGCGGACCGTGTAGATTCACGGTCTTTGACCCACCCTCAAAAAACAAGACGCCACCATGAACCAGGCCGCCAGTGACAGCACCCCCAACGTCGTCCAGATCACCCTCAAGGAGCTGGGCCTGCGCTCCGGTATCGCCTTGCAGGTGCGCCGGCTGGTAGAAGGTGCCAGCAAGAAGGAAGCCCAGCTGCTGGGCGCCGTCGAAGGCCGCGGGGTCATGGTCGGCCCCCAGGGCTCCGAGGGCGAAGACACCGGCCTGACCGAGGGGGATGTCTGCATCGTGCGCGGCTTCACGGGCCAGCACGAGTTTTCCTTCATCAGCAAGGTGCTGCAGACGTATGAGAAGCCCTTTGTCTACGCCCTGCTGGCCTACCCCAACCAGCTGGACGCGCGCCTGGTGCGCCAGTCCATGCGCACCAAGACCCGCTGGCCCATCACGACCCAGGTCGGCGAGCAGCGCCAGGAAGGCCTGCTGGTGGACCTGAGCCTGCAGGGTGCCATGGTCAGCACCCCCGAGGCCGTGGCCGCGGTGGGCAAGGTGCTGAGCCTCACCATCCAGGGCCTGGTCGATGGCGAACTGAGCCCTGTCACGCTCAAGGCCACGATCTGCCACAGCCATCGCGCCAAGGACGGCGAGGGCCATTTCACCGGCATGGCCTTCCACAGCCTGGGTCAGCAGGACAAACTGGTCCTGAGCTATCTGACCAATACCCCTCGCAACTGAGGGCCTGTTGACGGCACTTGGGGGCATGCAGGCACCCAAGCTGTGCATTTCTGCATGGACAGTCCGGAAAAGAATGGCTCTGCGTCAAGCGCCAGCCACAGGCCACGGCTAGCATGAAGGCTGCTTTCCAAGGAATGCCTCGCCCATGAATCCGGAAGTCCTCACCAGTTACGACACCACCTACGTCGTCCTCTCTTTCGCCCTCGCCTTTTTGGGCTCCTTCGTCGCCCTCTCAGCCGCCCGCCGCATGATCGGCCCCGGCGGCAGGGTCAACCCTTTTGACCTGCTGGCCGCCACCCTGGCCCTGGGCGGCATCGGCGTCTGGACCATGCACTTCATCGGCATGGCTGCCCTGCGCATGGACCTGCGCGTGGGTTATTCCATGGTCGAGACCGTGATTTCCCTGCTGGTGGTCTGCGCGGCGACGGCCTACGGCCTGATCTATGTGGCACGCAATCCCGCCAGCCTGCAGCGCCTGCTGGTGGCCGGTGCAGCCGTGGGGCTGGGCGTGGTGGTCATGCACTACCTGGGCATGTACGGCATGCGCTTCGGCGGCTACATCAGCTGGTCCTTCGGGCTGGTGGCCACCTCCATCCTGATCGCCGTCGTCGCAGCCACGGCGGCGCTCTGGCTGGCTTTCAACACCCAACCCGTGGCCCTGCGTCTGGTGGCGGCCGTGATCATGGCCGTGGCCGTCTGTGCCATGCATTACACAGGCATGGCGGCAGCCGACTTCGTCTGCACCACGGCCGACCGCCTGGCCGCGCCGCGCGGCTTCGGCGTGATCATCTCGAGCGACCTGCCCGATGTGGTCATGGTCATGGCCATCGGCATCGCCCTGGTGCTGTCCATCGACCTGCTGACCCAGAAGGCCCTGAGCAGCCACAAGCGCCCGCGCTGAATGGCCCCACGGCCGCGGACCGCGGCCTGGGGAACATGGGGAGGGGGAGTTCTCCGGGATAATTCGTCCCATGAATCCCCTGCTCCAGAAACTGCAGCCCTATCCTTTTGAGCGGCTGCGACAGCTTTTTGCCGGCGTCACGCCCAATCCCGCCTATCGCCCCATCAGCCTGGGCATCGGCGAACCCAAACACGCCACGCCTGATTTCATCAAACGCGCCCTCAGCGGCGACCTGGACACCGGGCTCATGGGCTACCCGCCCACCGCGGGCGAGCCCGCGCTCAAGGAGGCCATGGCCGACTGGCTGCAGCGGCGTTACAGCATCTCGGTCAACCCGAGCACCCAGATTCTGCCGGTCAACGGCTCGCGCGAGGCCCTGTTTGCGTTGACCCAGACCGTGGTGGACGGCAGCCAGCCCGGGGCGCTGGTGCTCTGCCCCAACCCCTTCTATCAAATCTACGAGGGCGGCGCCCTGCTGGCCGGGGCCGAGCCCTGGTACGTGCCCAGCGATCCGGCACGCAACTTCGCCGTGGACTGGGACTCGGTGCCGCCTGAGGTCTGGGCCCGCACCCAGCTGATCTTTGCCTGCTCCCCCGGCAACCCCACGGGCGCCGTGATGCCGCTGGCCGAATGGAAAAAGCTCTTCGAGCTCAGCGACCGTTACGGTTTTGTGATCGCATCCGACGAGTGCTACAGCGAAATCTACTTCCGCGAGGAGCCGCCCCTGGGTGGGCTGGAAGCCGCCGTGAAGCTGGGCCGCACGGACTTCAAGAACCTGATCGCCCTGACCAGCCTGTCCAAGCGCAGCAATGTGCCGGGCATGCGCAGCGGCTTCGTGGCCGGTGACGCGGCCATCATGAAGGACTTCCTGCTCTACCGCACCTACCACGGCAGCGCCATGAGCCATGTGGTGCAGATGGCCAGCATCGCGGCCTGGAACGACGAGCAGCACGTGGTCGAGAACCGCAACCTGTACCGGCAGAAATTCGCCGCCGTCACCCCCTTGCTGGAGCCCGTGCTCGACGTGGCCCTGCCCGACGCGGCCTTTTATCTCTGGGCCGGCGTGCGGGGATCCGACACCGAGTTCGCCCGCGAGCTCTACGCTCTTTACAATGTCACGGTATTGCCCGGCAGCTACCTGGCCCGCGAGGCCCGCGGCTTCAACCCCGGTGCCGGGCGCGTGCGCATGGCGCTGGTGGCCGAAACCGAGGAATGTGTGGAAGCCGCCGAACGCATCGTCCAATTTGTGACATCCCGAAACTGAAAATTTGAAACCTTGCGGGACAGCGCTTCAGCCCTGCCCCCAACTGACTAGGAAAAAAATGAGCCAACAACTGCAACAGATCATCGAAGCCGCCTGGGACAACCGCGCGAACATTTCCGTCAAGTCCGCCCCCACGGAAGTGTCCGAGGCCGTCGAGCAGGTCATCTCCGAACTCAACAAAGGTCGCCTGCGCGTGGCCACACGCGAGTCCGTGGGCCAGTGGACCGTGCACCAGTGGATCAAGAAGGCCGTGCTGCTGTCCTTCCGCCTCAAGGACAACGAAGTCATCAAGGCCGGTGACCTGGGCTTTTACGACAAGGTGCAGACCAAGTTCGCCCACCTCTCGGCTGAAGAGATGGCCGCCACCGGCGTGCGTGTGGTGCCCCCGGCCGTGGCGCGTCGCGGCAGCTACATCGCCAAGGGTGCCATCCTGATGCCCAGCTATGTGAACATCGGCGCCTATGTGGACGAGAACACCATGGTCGACACCTGGGCCACCGTGGGCTCCTGCGCCCAGATCGGCAAGAACGTGCACCTCTCGGGCGGCGTGGGCATCGGCGGTGTGCTGGAGCCTGTGCAGGCCGGCCCCACCATCATTGAGGACAACTGCTTTGTCGGCGCCCGCTCGGAAGTGGTCGAAGGGGTGGTCGTGGAAGAGAATTCGGTGCTTGGCATGGGTGTCTACATCGGCAAGAGCACACCGATCTTCAACCGCGAGACCGGCGAAATCATCTACGGCCGGGTCCCGAGCGGCAGCGTCGTGATCAGCGGCGGTCTGCAGAAGAAGACCGCCGACGGCACGGCCTACACCACTTACGCCGCCATCATCGTCAAGACGGTGGATGCTCAGACCCGTTCCAAGACCAGCCTCAACGATCTGCTGCGCGACTGATCCTCGACGGCAGCAGACGAACTCGACACCACCAACGGGAGAGCAGACATGAGCAGCACCATGGGCACGATGGAGCGGATCCTGCGATTGATGTCCGAGAAAAAAGCCTCGGACATCTATCTGTCGGCCCACTCGCCGGCACTCATCCGCATCAACGGGCAATGCGTGCCGATCAACAACCAGGCCCTGCCGCCCGATGCGCCGCGCAATCTGCTGGCCGAGATCATTCCCGAAGAGCGTCTGGCCGAGCTTGACGCCTACAGCGAGCTCAACATGGGTTTCCCGCTGGCCGGCGTGGGGCGTTTCCGCCTGAGCGCCATGCGCCAGCGCGGCTCGGTGGCGGCGGTGATCCGTTTTGTCTCGGGCGAGATCCCCTCGCTGGGCTCGCTTTCGTTGCCGCCCATCCTGGGTGATCTCATCATGGAAAAGCGCGGGCTCATCCTCATGGTCGGCGCCACCGGCATGGGCAAGAGCACCACACTGGCCGCCATGATCGACTACCGCAACGAGAACGCCTCGGGCCACATCCTGACCATCGAGGACCCGATCGAGTACCTGTTCAAGAACAAGCGTT
>CAUPRZ010000091.1:0-7601 GCA_963513855.1 uncultured Hylemonella sp. | reverse complement strand
CTGGCTGCGGCGCGAGAGCGCTGTGGCCCAGCTGGCCGCCCAGCAGGCCCGCCTGCTGGCCACCCTCTGGCCCCTGCTGGCGCCCGGCGGACGGTTGGTGTACTGCACGTGCTCGGTGTTCCGGGCCGAAGGGGAAGAGCAGGTGCAGGCGTTTCTTGCGCACAACAAAGGGGCCCGTTTGCTCCCCGCGCCGGGGCATTTATGGCCCTGCGCGACGCTGGAAGGGGGGGCGGTCACGGACAATCAGAGCAGTGACCACGATGGCTTCTATTACGCGCTGCTGGAGAAAAGCGCGGGCTGAACTGTCCGCGCTTCTTGTCTGTGCCCTGTTCTGGGGTGCGGCGCCCCTGCACGCGCAACCCGTCCCGGTCGAGATCCGGCAGCTGGAACTGCAGCGCAATGCCGAGGCCGTGGAACTCAACGCCAGCCTGCAGTTTGAACTGCCGGGCCCGGTCAAGGATGCCCTGCTCAAGGGCCTGCCCGTGATCTTCGTGGCCGAGGCCGAGATCTACCGCGAGCGCTGGTACTGGCTGGACAAGCGCGTGGCCGTGGCCCAGCGCCAGATGCGCCTGGTCTACCAGCCGCTCACGCGCCGCTGGCGCCTGAGCATCGGCAGCGGCCCGGGCCGTCCCGGTGGTGAGTCGGGCGCGGCCCTGGGCCAGGTCTTCGACAGCCTGGACGAGGCCCTGGCCCTGATCCGGCGCATCGCCGGCTGGCGCATCGCCGAGTTCGCCGACCTGGAGGCCAGCAGCCAGCACCAGCTGAACTTCAGCTTCCGCCTCGACACCGCGCAGCTGCCGCGCCCGCTGCAGATCGGCACCCTGGGCGAAAGCGACTGGGTGCTCGCCGTCAGCACCAGCCGGCGCGTGTTGCCGGAGAGCCTCAAGTGAAAATCCCGGCCACCGGGAGCGAGGCCCGCCAGCAGCGGGAGAAGTCGCAAGCCCTGCGCTGGACCCTGGGCGTGGTGCTGGCCGTCGTCGTGGCCATCGGCCTGGTGCTGCTGTTCCTGCTGACCCAGGCCACGGGCAACCGCGAGCTCTACGAACGCAACTACGCCCGCCTCTTCACCGTCAATGTGGTGGTGGCCGTGCTCCTGGCGGGTGTGATCGCCTGGGTGGCCTGGCGCCTGGCCCGGCGCCTGCGCCAGGGGCGTTTCGGCAGCCGCCTGCTGGTCAAGCTGGCCATGATCTTTGCGCTGGCGGGTTTTGTGCCCGGCCTGCTGATCTACGTGGTGTCCTACCAGTTCGTCTCACGCTCCATCGAGAGCTGGTTCGACGTCCAGGTCGAGGGTGCGCTCGAAGCTGGCCTGGGCCTGGGCCGCGCCACCCTGGAGACCCTGTCCAACGAACTGGCCACCAAGACCCGAGCGGCCTCGGTGACGCTGCAGGACACGCCCGATGTGGTGGCCGGCCTGATGCTGGAGCGCCTGCGCGAACAGCTGGAGGTGCGCGACGCCGTGCTCTGGAGCGGCAATGGCCAGCTGCTGGCCGCGAGCGGTGATTCGCGCTTCCAGCTCAGCCCCGAAAGACCGGCCCCGGCCCAGCTGCGCAAGGCGCGCGGCCAGCGCGCCGTGACCTGGGTCGAGGGGCTGGAGGATGGCACGGCCATGGCGCCGGCCCAGGCCCGTATCAAGGCCCTGGTGCTGGTGCCGCGCATTGGCCTGGACATGCTGGACGAGCCACGTTTCCTCATGGTCACCCAGGCGCTGCCCGAAACCCTGGTCGCCAATGCCCTGGCCGTCACCGAGGCGCACCGCGAATACCAGGAGCGTGCGCTGGCCCGCCAGGGCCTGCGGCGCATGTACATCGGCACCCTCACGCTCAGCCTCTTCCTGGCGGTCTTTGGGGCCGTGCTGCTGGCCGTGGTGCTGGGCAACCAGATCACGCGGCCCCTGCTGCTGCTGGCCGAAGGCGTGCGCCAGGTGGCGGCGGGCGACCTCACGCCCAAGACAGCCTTGCAGGGGCGCGATGAACTCGGCGGCCTGACGCGATCGTTTGCGGACATGACGCAGCAGCTGGCCGACGCGCGGCGCGCGGTGGAGGTCAGCATGGAGCAGGTCAACGCGGCGCGCGAGAACCTGCAGACCATCCTGGACAACCTGACCGGCGGCGTCATGGTGCTCGACGTCAACGGCGTCATCCAGTCCGTCAACCCTGGCGCCACCCGCATCCTGCGTGTGCCCATGGCGGCCTGGGAGGGCCGGCGCCTGGCCGACATCGAAGGCCTGGAAGAGTTTGCGCGCGGCATCAAGCAGCAGTTCGACCGTTTTGTCGAGGAGCGTGCCGAGCACGCGCTGGACCACTGGCAACAATCCTTTGAACTCGGTCCGCCCTCGGGCTCCCCCGCGGCCGACAGCGCCATCGGCCGCGGCACCCTGACCCTGGTGGCACGCGGTGCCGAGCTGCCCGGCAAGGCCTGGTTGCTGGTCTTCGATGACATTTCCGAGATCGTCTCGGCCCAGCGCGCCCAGGCCTGGGGAGAAGTGGCGCGCCGTCTGGCGCACGAGATCAAGAACCCGCTCACGCCCATCCAGCTTTCGGCCGAGCGTCTGGAACGCAAGCTGGCCGGCAAGGTGTCAGAGGCCGAACAGGCCGTGGTCACCAAGTCCGTCAAGACCATCGTCGACCAGGTGGATGCCATGAAACGCCTGGTCAATGAATTCCGCGACTACGCCCGTCTGCCCGCCGCCGAACTCTTCCCCCTGGATCTCAACGCCCTGGTGGGCGAGGTGCTGCAGCTCTACGGCGGTTCGACCGCCCACGTCCCCGTGACCAAGGATATCGACGAACGCTGCCCGCCCGTCATGGGCGACGCGCAGCAGTTGCGCCAGGTACTGCACAACCTCGTGCAGAACGCCCAGGACGCCACCGAGAGCGCCGGGCGCAGTGGCCCCGAATTCCCGGTCACCGTGCGCACCCAGTGGGTCGAGGCCAGCGGCCGCGTGCGCCTGAGCGTGCTGGACTGGGGTACGGGTTTCCCCGAGGCCATCCTCAAGCGGGCCTTCGAGCCCTACGTCACCACCAAGCCCAAGGGCACGGGTCTGGGGCTGGCCGTGGTGAAGAAAATCGCCGACGAACATGGGGGTCGGATCGACCTGGCCAACCGTCTGGCCGACGAGCAGGTGATAGGGGCCCAAGTATCGTTATCATTCGCAGTGGAGAACAGGCCCCGGCCTGATCCCGCCTAACGAGAGACCCCCAGCGTTCACACCATGGCAAACATACTGGTAGTCGATGACGAACTTGGCATCCGCGATCTGCTGTCGGAGATCCTGAATGACGAGGGTCACTCCGTCGAAGTGGCCGAGAATGCAGCCCAGGCCCGGCTGGCCCGCCAGAGCGAGCGCCCCGACCTCGTGCTGCTCGACATCTGGATGCCCGACACCGACGGCGTCACCCTGCTCAAGGAATGGTCTACGGCCGGTCTGCTGACCATGCCCGTGATCATGATGAGCGGGCACGCCACCATCGACACCGCCGTGGCCGCCACCAAGATCGGCGCCCACTCCTTCCTCGAAAAACCCATCACCCTGCAAAAGCTGCTCAAGGCCGTGGAGCAGGGCCTGGCGCGTAATGCACCGGCACCGGCGGCCAGTGCTTCGGTGGGCAACAGCCTGTCCCATGCGGGTGAGGGTTTGAGCGGGCTGGCAGCGCCCGTGCTGGCCGTCGTCGACACCGGCCCGCAGGCCCAGCTGAACTTCCAGATCGACAAACCCTTGCGCGAAGCGCGCGATGAGTTCGAGAAGGCCTACTTCGAATACCACCTCGCGCGCGAAAGCGGCTCCATGACCCGCGTGGCCGAGAAGACCGGTCTGGAGCGCACCCACCTCTACCGCAAGCTCAAGCAGCTCGGCGTGGACCTCAGCCGCGGCAAGCGCAACAGCGCCTGAGCTCCCTGCGGGAGGGCCTCAGAGTGCTGCTATAATTCCATCTCTCCAGGCCCGGTAGCTCAGTTGGTAGAGCAGCGGATTGAAAATCCGCGTGTCGGTGGTTCGATTCCGCCCCAGGCCACCAGAATTTCTCAGAAAGCCATCCTCTCCGGGATGGCTTTTTATCTTTCTGCACCGCTGCCGTCGGCCCCGTGAGGACAGGCCGCCTCCGGTGCGGCGCCCTTCCAGCCTTTTTTCAGCCGCTGCCTCTTTGCCCGAGGCAGTGTGGCGGCCTCTTTGTCAGCCGCAGTCATCAGACGCACCTCGGGCTCACGCTCATCACCTCACCAGGAGTCCTCCATGGCCATCGAAAATTCCGTCCCCGATCACGCCAAGTCCGTGGCCTATGTCATGAGCACCCTCAGCACCCGTACGCTGCATCACTTCGCGGAAGAAGCCAAGCAGAACGGCGAAAGCCTCAAGGACGCTTTTGAGCGTTATGAGATCGACTACGCCTGGCACGTGCTGGGCTCGGACCGTCTGCGTGAGGCCACCCTGTCCAGTCTGGCCCAGCGGCACAGCTGCGTGGCGACCGATGCGCAGCGGGAAAGCTTGGCCGGCGTTCTGAAGTCTGCCGCCGAAGCCCAGGCCCCGGAACTGCTGATGAGCTTTGACAACGATGTGCCGGATCAGCTGGCCGACTTCCTGTCGGCATCGTGGGCGACTGCTGGGGCGCCTGCCGTGGCCAACTGATTTTTCGATGCGAGGACAACGTCGGAGCGCCGCCTGGCGCCCGGTGTTCATTGAGCCCAGCCTCTGCGCTGGGCTTTGTTTTTTGTGGGTGTGTTCAGGCGCAAGAAAAAAGCCCCCGATGATTTCTCATCGAGGGCTTTTCAACAGGGTAGGTGGTGGGCTGGGGTCAATTGAAAGAAGCTCTGAAACCCTCGAAAATGCTGACTTTTTACTTTACAGGGCATATTTTGTTCCCCGTTTTGTTCCCCGCATCCTGATAGGCTAAAACTGAGCTTGTTCACAGCCCGGCGAATGGTGCCGCTCAGTCTGTGGTGCCCGGAGCTCACATCTCTGTCTCTTTTATTTGGCGGTATATTCACCAGCAGCTCGCGCCGCACGAACAATCTCAATCGTGCCTAAGAAGGTGTCCACGGCCGCCTCAGCGCCATCGACAGCCTCAGCCCTCAGCGGTGAAGCCAGGAGTGCCGAAACGACGCGTTCGCGAAGCTCGACCAGTTCAGCCGGGCTGCATCGATTCACGCAACTGGCCGCCTGCATAGCCAGCAAGATCGCAACCGCGCCCTGCACCTCAGCGAGTTGGCGCCCAATCAATTCAATCATTTGGAAGCAACTAGCCAGAGACTCTCCAGCGCTTTCCATCAGTAACTCCCGGGGGAACGGCTCAGGCCGTAGGTGCCTTCCATGGCCGAAGGCAGGGAGCCGCGGCCACGGGTGATGTCTGAGGCCAGCTTGGTGCCGATCTGCTCTACCAGCACATCGATGACCATGGTGTCGCCGTCCATGCTCTGGCTGACCCGGCCGCCACCGCCGGCCGACTCATGCAGATGCACCTCGACCTTAGGCATGCTGCCGCCGCCGGCCGCACGCACGCCCAGTTCACCTGACGGGGTGCGGGTGAGCGGCATGATGGCCTCGGGTCCGGCCTCGCCGAACACGCCCGCGCCCTTGGCAAAGGCAAAGAACTGTGGGGTGCTGAAGACGCCACCGCTGAAGGCGGACAGGCTGGAGTCATCAAAGACGCCCCCCTTGGCGTAACCGTCGATCGGCACAGAAGATGTGTCACCACCACCAAACAGGCTGCCGAAATTGATGGATCCGATGGCGCTCTCAAGTTTCTCGGTGACATTGCGGCGCAGAGTGATGCGCAGAATATCGTCGAGGATGCCTTGCAAAATGTCACGCGTCTTGCCGCCGCCGATGACAGCGTCTTCAAAGGCGCTGCTGAAGGTGAGGCCCAGCTCCTGGGCCGCGCTGGTGGCCTTTTTCATGCCGGCGGCCTGGTCGTCAAAGATGCCAGCGGCCTCGCGGGCCTTGCGGTCGTCTTCTTCGCGCTGTTGGTCGATCCACTCGAAGTACTGGCGCTGCTCTTCTTTGCTGGCTTCGAGAAGCTCCTTCTCGTTGCGCAACCTATGCTCAGCGCCCAGACGTTGAGCCTCGTTCAGTTCTTTCTGCCACTCAGCCTCGCCATCAGCAATGGCTTTGGCCACAATATCGGCGCTCTTCTTGGCCGCCTCTTCGAGTCCACTGCCAATGTTGCCAACACTCTTTGCGCCTCCACCACTCAGACCCAGGCGCCGTGACTCGGCGCCGCTCTGGTTACCATCCGAACCAGCAAGCGCAGCCTCCTGCTGCAGTTTTTTGAGGTAATCCAGTTTGACGCGAACATCTGCAATGTCCGCATCGATAGCCGCGGTGGAGAATCCGCGTTCCAGGTAGTCCTTACGCGTCTGCTCAAACTTGGCCAACTCTTCCGAATAGGCACGGATGTTTTCTGCCTGCGTACGGAATGGGTTGTTGGTGCCTAGTGTGGTGATCGCATTAAAAAACCCACCGGCGGACTTTGATCCGATGGCGAGTTCTTGGGACAGGTTGCTAAGCGCTGGAATCAGCTCAGCCGTGAATGACCGCGCGGCGTCGGTGGAATTCTTCTTCAGCTCAAACAGTATCTTGTTGAAGCGCTCGGCTTCGTCTGCCTGCTCTCCTGTAACTTTGCCGACAAGCTCTGTCTGGGTCGCCAGATCTTTGAGGAAGGGGGCTACTTCCTTGACGCTACGACCGAACAACTCTTGAACAAGACGCGCCTTATTGCCGTCGTCAGCAAATTCGCTCAGCGCAACAGCGGTGCGGCGCAGCGCCTCGGCTGGATCGAGTTTTTTCAGCTCTTCGGCATTGAGGTTGATGGCCTTGAATGCGGCAGCGACCTCTGGGTTTTTGGCGGAATCCGCCAGGGCCTGGTTGAACTTGACAAGACTGGAGCTGACGGTGTCGAAGCTGGTGCCTGTGCGGGCGCCGATGTCTTCCAGGGCGCTGATGTTGCTGATACTGGCCCCGGTAGCATCCTTGAGGTCATTGAGCGCGTCGACGCCGTCGTTGATGCTTTTGATTCCGGTTGCAAGGCCCGCAAACGTCAATACCGGCGCTAGATTGCGAAAAGCTGACTGCAGCGCACTAGCCTGGTTGGTTACGTCGCTGAGTCCTCGGCGCAGGTTTGCCAATGCAGCGCCGGTCTTGTCCTCTGCGGTGAGTACTATGCGCGCGGTGTTCTCAGCCATGTGTTTGCACCTCAATAGATTTCAAAGTACCTTTTTGCAGCACGCCATCCTTGCGCTCATCTGGCGGGCATTCATCCCAGTCGCGCTATATGGGCTTTTCTTCTCGGTGCGCGACTTTCGGGGAGATTGACGACAAAGCCTCAACCAGCCAGCAGGTCCTTGTAGCAAGTAAAGGCGTCGATATGGCGCACCCCAACACCAACCTGCGCGGTGCAAATCAGCCGGACCTTGCCATCACTGACACGCGTGACAGGGTCAACGAAGATATCAATGGCCATGGGACCGAAGAAACCGATGAAGACTTCCGACATATCGCCGTAAAGCAACGCGGAGCAGACGCCCGAGCTGGACCCTTTAGTGAGGTTATCGGGAATGAATTTGGAGGCCACCACCGGGTGGCCAAGCAGGTCCTTGGCACTGGCCGGCAT
>CAUPRZ010000090.1:0-7609 GCA_963513855.1 uncultured Hylemonella sp. | reverse complement strand
GATATCCTGACGATGGAAAGCGAGCATGCCGCCGATCAAGGCGATGCCAAGAACTGGGCAGGGCAGGTTTCCGAGCGTCGTAATGACCTCACCTTGCGCGCCTTGTTCAACGAGGAACTCGGTGCGGTGCTGCAAGTGAAGAGCGAAGACCGCGACGCTGTGCTGGCGGTTCTGCGCGAGCACGGCCTGTCCAAATTCAGCCACGTCATCGGCAAGACCCGCCCGGCGGGTGGTGCCGTGACGGCGGGTGTGGGTGAGCTGCAGGTCTGGCGTGATGCCAAACCGGTGTTCAGTGCCAAGCTGGCTGATCTGCACCAGGTCTGGGACAGCGTGAGCTGGAAGATCAACCAGCAGCGTGACAACACCGCCTGTGCGGACCAGGAGCATGCCGCCGTGGGTGCACCGAGCGACCCCGGCCTGCACGTGCACCTGAGCTTTGATCCCTCCGAGCAACTGGCCCCGGCCCTGCTCAAGAACCGGCCCCGTGTGGCCGTGCTGCGCGAGCAGGGCGTGAACTCGCATGTGGAGATGGCCTATGCCTTCAACACGGCGGGTTTCGAGGCTTTTGATGTGCACATGAGCGACCTGCAGAGTGGCCGCGCCAAGCTTGCTGACTTCAAGGGCGTGGTGGCCTGTGGCGGTTTCAGCTACGGCGACACCTTGGGCGCGGGCATAGGCTGGGCCCGTTCCATCACCTTCAACCAGGTCTTGTCCGAACAGTTCCAGGCCTTCTTTGCGCGCCCCGATACCTTTGGCCTGGGCGTGTGCAACGGCTGCCAGATGTTTGCCGAGCTGGCCGACATCATCCCGGGCGCTGAAGCCTGGCCGCGTTTCACCACCAACCGCAGCGAACGTTTTGAAGCCCGCCTGTCCCTGGTGGAAGTGCTGGAGTCCCCCAGCCTTTTCCTGCAGGGCATGACCGGCACGCGCATGCCGATTGCCGTGGCGCACGGTGAGGGTTACGCCAACTTTGCCTACCGTGGCAATGCCGACCAGGCCATCGCTGCCATGCGCTTCGTGGACAACACCGGTGCGGCGACCGAGGCCTACCCCTACAACCCGAACGGCAGCCCGGGTGGCCTGACGGCCGTGACCACGGCCGACGGCCGTTTCACGGCCATGATGCCGCACCCCGAACGTGTGTTCCGCAACATCCAGCTGAGCTGGACCTCGCTGGACCCGAGCGCGCTGAGCCCCTGGATGCAGATCTGGCGCAATGCGCGTCGCTGGATCGGCTGATCCAGACCACCGGACCGCGCCATGCCCATGACGACCCGATCCCACACGCGCCTGCTTGTGCTGGGTTTTCTGGGCCTGGTGTTGGTGCTGGTCTTTCTGTTGCGGCTGGGTTATGTGGCCGCCCTGACCCGGGCCTCGGACCTGGCTGACAACCTGTCCCAGACCTTCGACGGCCAGTTCGCAGCAACCTTGCGGCGCATGGATGCCACGCTGAGCCAGGTGGCAAGCCGTGCCCCGCCCGAGGCCCTGCATCTTGCTGCTGTGCCGCGCCACCAGCAGGCGATGGAGACCATGCTGCGGTCCTACAAGACGCAGTTCCCCGAGCTGCGCGATATCTTTGTCTACGGCCCTGACGGCGGCATCCTCTACGACACCCGGCCGGCGCCGCGTATTTCCGGGCAGGGCAGCATCGCGTTGCGGCCGGCCTACATCCACCTGAAGGACCACCCCGAGGCCACGATTTTTTTCTCGGAGCTGATACGGGGCAATGTCTCGGGCCAGCTGACCGTGGCCACCTATGTGCCGGTGCGCGATGCGCAGCGCCGCCTGCTCGGCGTCATTGCTGGTTCGCTCAAGCTCGAACACTTTGATCAGATGTTCCAGGCCCTGCGCCTGACGCCGGGCAGTGTGGCCTTTGTGCGCAGCAGCGTGGACCACAAGCTGGTGATCCGTCATCCTTGGCTCGAGAACGAGTTCAACAAACCGGTCCGTAACCCCATTCAGGCCCGCATCGATGCGGGCGAGACAACGGGGCGGGCGGAGTTCCAGGCCGTGACGGACGGCATGTACCGGCTGTATGGCTTCCGCAAGATCGAGAACTACCCCTTCTATGTGGTGATCGGCATGTCGACCCACAGCGCGCTGCAGGGCTGGTACCGCGGTGCCGCGTATATCGGGGCCATCATCCTGGCGCTGGCCTTGCTGCTGGGCCTGGTGCTGCGCCGTATGAGTCGGGTCGAGGCCGAGCGTGAGGCCGCGCGTGCCGAGGCGGGCCAGGCCCTGCAGCTGCTGCGCGAAGCCATCAACAGCCTGACGGCCGGCATCGTCATCTACGACCCTCAGGGGCGCTTTGTGATGTGCAATGAGGCGCACCTGCAGTTCTTCGAGCAGATCCGGGATGTGCTGATTCCCGGCAAGACCTTCGAGGCCATCACCCGCGCAGGGGTGGAGCGGGGGCTCTTCCCGCAGTCGGCGGGCAGGGGCGAGGCCTGGCTGGAGCGGCGTTTGCGTGAACACCGGGCCGCCGATGGTCTGCCGCACGAGATCGAACTCGCCACGGGGCACTGGCTCCAGTACAGCGATCACCGCACCCCGCAGGGGCACACCGTGGGCAGCCGCATCGACATCACCGAACGCAAGAAGCTGGAGGTGGATCTGCGCGAACAGGCCAGCACCGACGCACTCACGGGCCTGCCCAATCGCCGCCATTTCCTGCACCGGCTGGAGCAGGAGCTGGAGCGGGTACGCCGGCGCACCACCGGGGATGCCTGCGTGCTGATGCTGGACCTGGACCATTTCAAGCGTGTCAACGATCAGTATGGTCATGCCGCAGGGGACAGCCTGCTGCGCCATTTCGCCAACCTCCTGCGCCATGAGCTGCGTGCGACCGACACGGCGGGTCGTATGGGTGGGGAGGAATTTGCCGTCATCCTGCCCGGCAGCGGTCTGCCCGCGGCCCAGGCCTTTGCCCAGCGCATCTGTGACCGCCTGGCGGCTCAGCCCCTGAGCATCGGCAAGCTGCAGGTCGAGGCTACGGTCAGCATCGGGATCGCCGCCATCGCGGCCGACGATCTGTCGGCCGATGCCGTGCTCTCGCGCGCCGACGGTGCGCTTTATCAGGCCAAGGAGCTGGGGCGCAACCGTGTGGTGCTGGCCTCAGGGGCGATGCCGGCTTGACAGTCCTGTCGCGGCGCCCACATACTGCGGCGCAGGAGAAGGCGGTTGTGCCCGGTGGTGGCTCACGCCGGGAAAAGCGTCCATGACCAACTACAACCCGCTCGCGCAGAACACTGCCGTCAACGGCCTGATTTCGGCCATCGCACGCAATACCGAGGAGAGTGCGCTGGCCCGGCACCTGGGCGCGCCGTCCTGGTACATCGTGGCCGATTACCTGCATCCCCATGCCTACGAACGTGGTCATCTGCTGATCAGCCAGGGCGCGCAGGACCGGGTCATCTATTTCCTTGAAACCGGCAACCTCAAGGTGGACTTCAAGACCGACAAGGGTTTGATGCAGCTGGCCATTCTCGGCGCGGGTACCGTGGTGGGCGAGGGCAGCTTTTTCACCCAGCAGCCACGCACGGCCAGTGTCGTGGCCTACAGCGATTGCAAGGTCTGGGCCATGAGCCGCGAAGACTTTGACGCGCTGGCCAAGAAGCACCCGACGGTGGCCCTGTCCCTGTCCATGGCCCTGGGCGCCATCCTGGCCGTGCGCATGTCGGACGTGAGCCGGCGCATCGCCATCACTTAAGCGTTCAGGCTGCCCACGCGGCCATCAGCCTGGCGGCCGCCTGCTCGGGGTCGGTCTCGGCCGTGATGGCGCGCACCACCGCCAGTGAACCCACCCCCGTGGCCTTGATCTCGGGCAACTCGGCCGCCGAGATGCCACCGATGCCCACACCTGGGTAGTCACGCATCAACCGTGCATAGGCGGCCAGCCGGCCCGGGCCCTGGGGTGCGGTGACCATGCGTTTGAGCGTGGTCGGGTAGACCGCACCCATGGCGATGTAGCTCGGGCTCAGGCTGTCTGCGCGCACCATCTCGGCATACCCATGGCTGGACAAGCCCAGGCGCAGGCCGGCCGCACGGATGGCGGCGAAGTCGGCGATCTCCATGTCTTCCTGGCCCAGGTGCACACCGTAGGCGCCGGCGGCGATGGCCTCGCGCCAGTGGTCGTTGATGAAGAGCAGGGAAGAAGTGCCGCGCACGGCATCCACCGCGGCCTGCACCTCGCGCCGTACCGCCTCGCCATCCTCGGACTTGAAACGCAGCTGCAGCGTGGGCACGCCGGCGCGTGCCATGCGGCCCACCCAGTGGGCCGTGGGCAACACGGCATACACACCCAGGGCCTTGGGACAGGCGGGGAAGGCGTCCGGGCGGGGCCAGGGGCGCAGGCCGAAATCGGCCGGCTCATCGGGCCAGGCCAGGGGGTCGAAATGGCGTGTACGGTTGGACTGGGCCAGCCAGGCCAGCGCCAGGCACTCGGCGTCGATGTTGATAAAACCCAGGGCCAAGCAGGCCTGTTTGGCGCTGCGGTAGACGGCCTCGTCGCGTGTGTAGTTCAGCGTTGGTGTTCCGTCCACGGGTATCGCCTTGTCGGCGTGGGCGGCCACGATGGCACGCGCGTCGGTGTTGAGTTCAAACATGGGGTGGCTCAAGCGTGATGCCAGAAAGGCGTGCCTAGCACGGGCGTGGAGGGTTGGGCGGCGTCTTGCTCGCTCATCGCACCGGAGCGCCAGGCGTCGCGGCCGGCCTGCGTGGCGTCAGCAAAAGCACCGGCCATGACCACGGGATCCTGGGCCAGGGCCACGGCGGTGTTGAGCAGCACGGCGTCAAAACCCCACTCCATCACCGTGCAGGCGTGCGAGGGCCGGCCCAGGCCCGCGTCCACGATCAGCGGCACGTTCAGGCGCTCGCGCAGCATGCGCATGGCGTAGGGGTTGACGGGGCCCTTGCCGGTGCCGATGGGGGCGGCCCAAGGCATCACGGCCTGGCAACCCACGTCCACCAGGCGCTGGCAGAGCACCAGGTCTTCGGTGCAATAGGGCAGAACCTTGAAGCCGTCCTTGAGCAGGCGGTCGGCGGTCTCGACGAGGTTGAGCGTGTCGGGCTGCAGGGTGTAGTCGTCGCCGATGAGTTCCAGCTTGATCCAGGGCGTCTCGAAGACCTCGCGCGCCATCTGCGCCGTGGTGATGACTTCCTGCATGCTGTGGCAGCCGGCCGTGTTGGGCAGCACGGGCACGTTCAGTTTCTTGAGCAGGTCCCAGAACTGGTTGCCAGCTTCGTGCGGCACCGCACCCTGGCGGCGCAGCGAGGCGGTGAGCATGGCGGGCTTCGAGCGCTGCACCGCGGCTTCCAGCACGGCCGGCGAGGGGTAACGCGAGGTGCCCAGCAGCAGACGGCTGTGGAAGGTCTCGCCGTAGAGGATCAGGGGGTCTTGAGGATTCATGTCTAGCCTCCCGTCACAGGGGAGATGATTTCGATGCGATCGCCTTCGTGCAGCGGATGCTGGGCGTACTGTGTCTTGGGGACGAACTGGGTGTTGACCGCTGTAGCAAAAGGCGGCCGTGCTTCGATGGCTGCCACGGCGTCCGCCACGGTGGCGTTAGTCGACAGCTCGTGCTCGTGTTTGTTGATGATGACCTTCATGCGGCAGTTTCTTCCACTAACAAATCCAGGGTGCCGGCGAGTGTGCTGCGCTGGTCCTGCACCAGCTCCAGCACCACATCGAGCAGGGCTGGCGAGATCATGAAACCGTGCCGGTACAGGCCGTTGATCTGCAGCGTGCGGGGCCCGAGCCTGCGGATGGCGGGCAGGTTGTCGGGCAGGGTGGGACGGCACTGGGTGGCGATCTCGATGATGCGGCCCTCGGCAAAACCCGGGTGCACGGCGTAGGCCGCGCTCAGCAGCTCCAGCGTGGAGCGCACGCTGGGGGGTGAGAGGTCGTTGCTCTCGATCTCGGTGGCGCCGATGACAAAAAGGTGGTCCTGCTTGGGCGCGATGTAGATCGGGTAACGCGGATGGATCAGGCGTGTGGGCCGGCTCAAGGCGACGTCGGGGGCGTGGATGCGCGCCACTTCGCCGCGCACGCCGCGCAGCTCACCCCACTGCGGCTGCGCGCCCAGGCCGCGGCAGTCGAAGAGCCAGTCGGCTTGGCCGCTGGCACCGGGCTGGAAATCCTGCGGCGCACGCGGGCTGTTCCAGTGCAGCTCAACTTTCAGGGTCTGCAGCTCGTGCAGCAGGGCGGCCAGCAGCTGGCGGTTGTCGAGCTGGCCTTCGCCGGGCAGGTAGAGGCCCTGGGCGAAGCGGTTTTCCAGGCTGGGCTCCAGCGTACGTACGCCGGCACCGTCCAGTGTCTGCAGCTTGGGCAAGGCTGGCAGTTTTTCGTTGGTGGCACGCAGCTGGCCGGCAAACCGCTGGGCCTCGGCCGCGTCCTGGCGGTGCCAGAGGATGAGCGTGCCTTCCTGCTGGAAGAAGACGGGCAAGGAGAGCTGCGCGATCAGCTCGGGCCAGCGCGTGAGTGCATAACGCCCCATCTCGACCACGCTGGGTTCGGTGATGGCGGACTCGGCCAGCGGCGCCAGCATGGCGGCAGCGATGCGTGCGGGTGAAGTCTGGGCGTCGGCGGTACCGGCTTCATACACCGTCACGCGGTGGCCCGCGCGGGCGAGCTGCCAGGCCAGCAACCGGCCCATGAGGCCGGCACCCAGAACAACAGAAACAGGGCCAGGTGCGTTGGAGCTCATTCAAATGGCCTGATAATTTTCGCCATGACACATTCCACGGCGAACGAAAAACATTACCCACGTGTGCTGTCCATCGCTGGGTCCGACAGCGGCGGCGGCGCCGGCATCCAGGCCGACCTCAAGACCTTCAGCGCCCTCGGCTGCTACGGCATGACGGCCATCACGGCGCTGACGGCGCAGAACACGCAGGGCGTGCGCGGCATCCATGGTGTGCCGCCCGAGTTTCTGGCCGCGCAGCTCGACGCTGTGCTCGAGGACATCGGTGTCGATGCCGTGAAGATCGGCATGCTGCATGCACCCGAGATCGTGCGTGTGGTGGCGCAGGCCATACGCAAATACAAACTCAGGCATGTGGTGCTGGACCCGGTGATGGTGGCCACCAGTGGTGACCGCCTGATCGCTGAAGAGACGGTCTCGGTTCTGGTCAAGGAGCTCTTCCCTCTGGCCACCGTGGTCACGCCGAATCTGGACGAGGCCGAGCTGCTGCTGGGCCACACCATCGACGGCATCCCCGCGCTGGAAGGGGCCGCACGCGAACTGCAGGCCCTGGGTGCACAGGGTGTGCTGCTCAAGGGTGGGCATCTGAAGGGCGACGAGGTGGTGGACCTGCTGCTGCAGGGCGATCGTGCGCCGCTGCGCCTGGCTTCGCCGCGCATCGCCAGCCAGAACGTGCATGGCACGGGCTGCACCCTGTCCTCGGCCATCGCGGCGCAGCTGGCCCTGGGCCATGGGCTGGAAGACGCGGTGCGTCTGGCACGGGCCTACATCCTGGGCGCGATCGCCGCGGGCGCGGCTGTGCGCACCGGGCGCGGCCACGGTCCGCTGAACCACGGGCACGCGCCGGTGGCCAGGCAGCTGCTGGGCTGACACAGACTCGCCTTTCATCGCTGTCGAGCTCGGAGGGG
>CAUPRZ010000089.1:0-7666 GCA_963513855.1 uncultured Hylemonella sp. | reverse complement strand
GTTCATAACCCGCCCCTTGTTATCTATCGATCTAGCACCAATCCCGTGCTTTCGCTGAATTATGTGATCGACTACTACTGCCTTACTTCGTCAGATACCCCATCCACGACCAGTACGTCGCCCCCAGCAACAAGACCAGCCCAAACCCGATCACCGTGAGCACGAGCCCCGTGCGCACGAAGTCGCGCACGGCAAAGGTGTCGGTGCCATAGGCCACCATATTCTGCGGTGCGTTCACGGGCAGGATGAAACCGAAGCTCACGACAAACTGCAGCAGCATGGTCATGCCCACGAGGTTGAGCGGGGCGGCATCGGGGCCGCCGGCGATCTGCTGCAGCACGCTGATCATGATGGGGATCATGGCCGAGGCCAGGGCGGTGGCGCTGGCAAAGCCCAGGTGCACCACGATCAGGAAGAGGGAGAGCAGGGCCAGGATGACAAAGGCCGAGGCGCCGGCCAGGCCCAGGTGAGACACGATGATGTTGGCCAGCCAGGCGGCAGCCTGGGTCTGCAGCAGGGCCGTGCCCAGGCTGATGCCGGTGCCGAAAAGCACGATGGTGCCCCAGGGGATGCGTGACTGTGCCTGCTTCCAGCCCATGACGCCGATGCCCGGCGTGAACATGAGGGCCACAGCCGCGATGGTGGTGCTGGACGTGTCGAAGGGGTGCAGGATTTTTTCCGTGGCCCAGAAGCCCAGCAATGTCAGCGTGATGATCAGCAGGCGCCACTGCACGCTGCTCATGGGGCCGAGGGCGTGCAGCGCCAGCTGGATGGTTTCCTTGCCGCCGGCAATTTCTTCGGCCTCGGGCGGCATCATCTTCATCATCACGACGTAGAGCGCTATGGACATGCCGATGGACCAGGGTGCGGCGGCGATGAACCAGTCGCCCCAGGTGATGGTCTGGCCCAAGGCCTTTTCGATGAAACCGATGGCCACCATGTTCTGCGCTGCGGCGGTCTTGATGCCCACGTTCCAGATAGAGGCAGCTTGCGCAGTGGCGATCATCAGCAGGCCGGCAAAACGCGAGCGCTGGTCCACGCCGAAGGCCAGGATGATGCCCATGATGATGGGCACCAGGCAGGCCACACGCGCCGTGGTGGACGGCACGAGAAAGGCCAGGACGATGCCCACCAGGATGGCGCCGATGAGTACGCGGTGGGTGCGCGCACCGACCAGGGAGAGGATAAAAAGCGCAATGCGTTTGTCCAGCCCGGTGATGGTCATGGCTGCCGAGAGGAAGCAGGCTGCGGCCACCAGGGCCAGCGCGGTGTTGGCAAAGCCGCTCAGGGCCAGGGTCAGCGCGGGCCCGGTGCCCAGCACCGCCTCGGGCCTGGCGGCATTCGGCGCCATCCCCAGCAGAAAGGCCATGAGGGCGGTAATGAGCACAGCGCTGATGGCGTAGTCCACCGCCTCGCTGACCCAGAGGATGACGGAAAACAGCAGCAGGCCCAGCATGATCTGCCCGGCCACCGGCAGCCCTTCCGGCCGGGGCAGCAGCATGACAACAACGAGACCGGCCAGGGCGGCCAGCAGGCCGGCAAGGTGGACGGAATCCCTGGAGCTTTCCTGGGGGGCCATGGTGTCTCCTCCTGTCGTGAGCGTGACGCCATGTTAGGGCCTGTCCACCCCATGGCTCAAGTGCGCATGGCACGGTGTGGCGTTAACGAGGCTAAGTGGCGTTGGCGGCTTCCTGCTGCTCCAGGCCCTGGATCAGCTCCAGGGGCGGGAGCGGTTTGGCGAACAACCAGCCCTGCGCATACTGGACGCCGTGGGCACGCAGGTAATCGGCCTGGTCCTGGGTCTCGACGCCTTCGGCAATCATTTTCAGCTTGAGTGACTTGGCCATCTCGATGATGTGGGCCACCACCTGGCTGGTCGCTGCGTCGGTGCCTATGGTTTCCACAAAAGCCTTGTCGATCTTCAGGCAGTCCACGCTCAAGGTGGTCAGATAGGACAGGCTGGAATAACCGGTGCCGAAGTCGTCGATGGCGATGCGGATGCCCTGGGCGTGCAGATATTGCAGCACTTCGCGGGTCTGTTCGGTGTCGAGCAGGCCGCGCTCGGTGGCTTCCACCTGGATGTTGCCGGGCTGCAATCCGGCGGCGGCGACGGCCTCGCATAGCTTGTGGACCAGCTCAGGCCCTGCCAGGTCCGTGGCCGAGAAATTCAGGCTGATGTGAAAGTCGGGGCGCTGGCGCAGCATGACATGCAGGTCACGGATGAAGAGCTGGATGACCCGTGCGGTGACTTGCCCGATCAGCTGGTGGCGCTCCGCCATGGGGATGAAGACGTCGGGGGGGATCATCGTGCCATCGGCCCGGCGCCAGCGCAGCAGCGCTTCGGCCCCGACCCAGCGGCCGCTGGCCAGGTCCACCAGGGGCTGGTAGACGAGGGAAAGCTCTTCGCGCCGCAGCGCACGCCGGAAGTGCCAGAGGACGGACAGGCGGTGCTGGGTGTAGCGAAAGACGATCCAGGCCAGGAGGAAACCGGCACCGATGCCCAGCGGGACGAGCAGCAGCATGAGGCCAGAGGTGCCGCGGTCCACGTGATCGATGGTGATGGCGGCATAGGCCGCATAGTCATACTGCCCGGAGCGCTGGAGGGCCACGATGTGCTGGCCGTCAAAGAACTGGACCGTTTCCTGTCCGTCCAGTCGCTGGTGCCAGGCGGGATCAAACAGTCCGCGCTGGGTCAGGGTGCGCAGGGACGTGGGACTGTAGACGCCGACGCTGAGGCTGGTGTCATTGGTCTGGAGGATGAGCGGGACACCCGGATGGACAATGGCGGTGTAACCCGTGGACGGTTCGGTCGAGAGCAGGAGCTTGTGGTCGGTGATGCCGGGCAGGGGAATGGCCACACGGAGATCCCGGCCCAGGCGGCTGCGAAAGTCGGGTGGCCCGATGGGGAGCCCGGCACCATGCAGGCCGAAGGTGGAGCAGAGCAGCCGGTCGTTCTCGACATGGCCGAGGGCGACCAGCAAGGGCATCTCGGCGGTCATGCGCACCATCAGCTGCAGGTGGCGCGGTGTACAGGGGCGCACGGAGGGCTCGGTAAGCAGGCTTTCGGCCCAGGCGATCTGGGTGCTGATCTGTTCGCTGCGGCTCAGGACCTCGTTGGCCAGCAGAGCCGCACGGCGCTTTTGCTCCATGTGGCTTTGCAGGGTGGCCAGTTGCAGGGCGATCAGGACCGGAATGGCAACGACGAGCAGACCTGCGATCGCGGACCAGAGTCGAGGATTTTTGCCGGGTGCCAGATGCATGCAAAGTGTGGCCGGAGGGAAGGTCGGACGATTATGCGGGAGAAGGGCCTCCCCACCAGGTCGTCCGGCCAACCGACAGGCACACGTTCAGAGCAGGCCGGCCTTGTCCAGGCCGTAAGCCTTGTCCTGCGAGCCCGGCACGGCTGCAAAGCCGATGGCCAGGCGGTTCCAGCCGTTGATGCCCACGATGGCAAAGCTCAGGTCGGCCATTTCCTGTTCGCTGAACTCGGCGCGCGCGGCCTGGTAGTCGGTCTCGCTCACGCCCTGGGCGGGCAGGCGGGTGAGCAGCTCGGTCCAGGCCAGGGCGGCGCGTTCACGCGGCGAGAACAGGGGCGACTCATGCCAGATCGCCACGTGGTGCAGGCGCAGCTCGCGTTCGCCGTGGATGCGTGCTTCCTTGACGTGCATGTCCACGCAGAAGGCGCAGCCGTTGAGCTGCGAGGCGCGCAGGGTGATGAGGTGTTGCAGACCGGCCTCAAGTGAGCTCTTTTTCAGCGCCAGGCTGAAGTCCAGGTATTTTCGAAAGAGTTCGGAAGAGAGACGGGCGTAGTCGAGGCGTTGTGTCATGGTGAGTGATTCCATGGTGAGGGTTGAGTAAATGCAAGCATCCACCCCTCAAGACGAAACACCCCGCGCATTTGTGACAGCCCAGGCCGCAGCCAGGCGTTGCAGCTTGTCCGGATTGCGTTGCACATGGATGCGTGTGATGCGCTGGCCGTCGCTTTCGAAGCTCTGCGCCGATTCCAGCTGCCCATCCACAAAACGCAGCAGGCCCCATTCGCCGTTCAGGTGCACCAGCTCCATGCGCAGTTGCAGCTCGCCCTTGTTGCCGCGCAGCCAGGTGGCCAGATAAAGCTGGGCGATGCGCGCACCGCCGGCCAGCACCTTGCCAAAGCTCGGGACCTTGCCGCCGCCGTCGCCGATCAGCTCGGCGTCCTCGGCCAGCAGAGCCTGCAGTGCGGCGAAGTCGCCGCGCCGTGCCGCCTCGGCAAAACCGCTGAGCAATTTGTAGTGCGTGTCGGGCGACACGGCCTGGCGCACCCGGCCTTCCTTGAGCTGGGCCTTGGCGCGCGAGACGATCTGGCGGCAGGCGGCCTCGCTCTTGCCGAGTGCACGCGCCACCTCCTCGTAGTCAGCGTCGAAGACTTCGCGCAGCAGAAAGGCCGCGCGGGCCTCGGGGGCCAAACGTTCCAGCAGGACCAGGAATGCCATGGAGATGTCGTCGGCGCGTTCCAGTACCTGTTCGGGGCTGGCGGGGCTGTCCTCGGGGGTGAGCTGGGGCTCGGGCAGCCAGAAGCCGGTGTAGTGCTCGCGCTGGACCTTGGCGGCGCGCAGGCGGTCGATGGCCAGGCGCGTGGTGACGGTGACCAGCCAGGCCTCGGCGTTGTCCAGCTCGGTCGGATCGGCCTCGTGCCAGCGCAGCCAGACGTCTTGCACCAGTTCCTCGGCTTCGGCCACGGTGCCCAGCATGCGGTAGGCGATGGCCTGCAGGCGCGGGCGCAGGGTGTTGAAAAAGCGGGTGGTGTCGTCCATAAAACCCTAGACGTGCCAGCCGGCCGGTTTGTGACAGCTGTTTGCTCAGCGCCCCGGCCAGACCGGTTTGCGCTTGTCCTTGAAGGCCGCCTGGCCTTCCTTGGCGTCCTCGGTCAGCGTGAAAAGCGCGATCTGGCTTTCGGTGAAGGACATGCTTTCTTCGAAAGACATGGCCTCGATCTTTTTCATGGTGTAGAGGCCACGGCGGATGGCGGCGGGGGACTTGTCGAGCAGACGCTCCAGCAGCCACTGCAGCTTGCCATCCAGATCGTCGTCGACGTAGTTCACCAGGCCGTAGCCCAGCGCCTCGGCGGAGGTCAGAGGTTCACCCGTGAGGCAGAGCTCGGCCAGCTTGCGCCGCGGCACGAGCTGCTGCAGCACGCTGAGCACCTGGGCCGGGAACACACCGACCTTGACCTCGGGCAGGCCGAAGACGGCGTGGCGCGTCGCCACCGCCAGGTCGCACATGGCCAGCAGGCCCATTCCCCCGGCCATGCAGGCGCCGTTGACGCGCGCGATCAGGGGCACGTTGCTGGCCTTGGCCGCGCGCAGCACACGGGCCACATGGCCTTGCGGTTCGGAGTAGTCGGTGGTGAAAGCCTGGTCGGCCTGCAGGTCGGCGCCGGCGCAGAAGGCCTTGTCGCCCGCGCCGGTGATGACGATGGCGCGGATCTCACGCTGTGTCTGCGCCTCTTCGATGGCCCGCGACATGGCGGCCAGCACGGCGTGGCTCACGGCGTTGCGACGTGCTTCGCGCGCGATGGTCAGCCAGAGCACGGCGCCGCGTTGTTCGATGCGCAGCTCGTCGGTGGCGTGGGTGTCGCTCATGGGGTCTCCTGGGGCAGCCTGTTGTTCCGCTATTGTGGCGGCGAAACCGGCTTGCCCTTACCATGGGGCATCCCCCAGCCGACAAGAAACGCAAGAAGCGCTGTCCATGGCCGACCTCACGCCCCGTATCCACCGGCAGACCCAGCCCCAGGGTGCCGTGGCCTTGCCGCAGGGGCAATGGACGGCGGCGCGCCTGGCCGAGCCGCCGGCCTGGGCCGCCTTGCAGCGCGAGCTGGGACAGGCCGCCGCGGCCTGGGATCTGCGCGGCCTGGAGCGTCTGGACCACACGGGCGCGCAGCTGCTCTGGAACCACTGGGGCCGGCGCTGGCCCGCCCAGATCGAGACCCTGCCCGTGCAACGCGCCATGCTCGAACGCGTGGCACGCTACAGCTGTGCGGCGCCGCCGCCCGAACACCTGGGCCCGCGTGATCTCTGGGAGCGCCTGGGCCGGGGGGTGCTGCTGGTGCTCAACCATCTGGAGGGGCTGCTGCGTCTGCTGGGGCAACTGGCCCTGGATCTGCTGCGCCTGGCGCGCCATCCACGCCTGGGGCCTTGGCGTGATGTCTCGGGCCATCTCTACCGCATCGGCACCACGGCCCTGCCCATCACGGCCCTGGTGGGTTTTCTGATCGGTGTGGTGCTGGCCTATCTGGTGGCGCTGCAGTTGCAGCTTTTTGGCGCCGGCCCCTACATCGTCAACCTGCTGGGCATCTCGGTGATTCGCGAGCTTGGGCCCGTGCTCGCGGCCATCCTGATTGCCGGGCGTTCGGGTTCCACCATCACGGCGCAGATCGGCGTGATGCGCGTGACCGAGGAGATCGACGCCATGCGGGTGCTGGGCATCCCGCGCGGTTTCCGTCTGGTGCTGCCGCGGGTGCTGGCCCTGGCCCTGGCCATGCCCCTGCTCTCGGTCTGGACCACGCTAGCCGCGCTCACCGGCGGCATGCTGGCGGCCGATCTCACGCTGGGGGTGTCACCGGCCTATTTCATCCTGGCACTGCCCGAGGCGGTGCAGGCTTCCAACTTGACCCTGGCCACGGCCAAGTCCGTGGCCTTCGGCGTGCTGATCGCGCTGATCGGTTGCCACTTCGGTCTGCGCGTCAAACCCAATACCGAGAGCCTGGGCCAGGGCACGACGGCGGCGGTGGTGGTGTCCATCACCGGGGTGATCCTGGTCGACGCCCTGTTTGCCGTGCTGTTCCGGGACGTGGGCATATGAGCGAAATACGCGCACCTGCCGTGGTGGAAATTGAAGGCCTGAGTTCGGGCTTTCGTGTGGCCGGGCGCACGAGTTATGTGCACCACAAACTGGACCTGCGCATCCACGAGGGCGAGCTGCTGTCCATCGTGGGCGGCTCGGGCAGTGGCAAGACCGTGCTGCTGCGCCAGATGCTGGGTCTGGAGCGGCCGCTGCGCGGGCGTGTGCAGGTGCTGGGGGCCCCCGCGTCCGAGCTGGCCGCGCCCGGGGCCGCGAGTCGTGTGGGCATGCTGTTCCAGCACGGCGCCCTGTTCTCGGCCTTCAGCGTGCTGGAGAACATTGCCTTTCCCCTGCGCGAGCTGCGCACCCTGCCGCGGGACCTGGTGCGCGACGTGGCCCTGGTCAAGCTGCAGATGGTGGGGCTGGACCCGGCCCAGGCGCACAAGAAACCGGCCGATCTGTCGGGGGGCATGGTCAAGCGTGTGGCGCTGGCACGCGCTCTGGTGATGGACCCACCCCTGCTGGTGCTGGACGAACCCACGGCCGGCCTGGACCCGGACAGTGCCGACACTTTCTGCGAATTGTTGCGCGCCTTGCACCGTGAGCTGGGCCTGACCGTGGTGATGGTCACGCACGATCTGGACACGATCTTCGAACTCAGCACACGGGTGGCCGTGCTGGCCGAGAAAAAGGTGATCGTCAGCGGGGCGCCGCGCGAGGTCATGAACCACCCGCACCCCTTCATCCGCGACTTTTTCCAGGGCGAACGCGGGCGTCGCGCCCAGGCCCTGTTGCACGAAACGCCTGCAGGAGGGTAGAAAGCAGCTTATGGAAAACAAAGCCCATG
>CAUPRZ010000088.1:0-7690 GCA_963513855.1 uncultured Hylemonella sp. | reverse complement strand
CCCAACGACCGCAATCGTTCTGCCATTCGCGTGCATAGGGGTCGATCAGATTGCGCCAGAACATGAAGCGCGTGACTTCATCGTCAAAACGGATGGTGTTGTAGCCCACGCCGATGGTGCCCGGCTGGGCCAGCAGTTGTTCAATCTTTGCCGCAAAAGCGTGTTCGGGCAGACCACGCTCCAGACACTGCTGGGGCGTGATGCCCGTGATCAGGCAGGACGCGGGGTCGGGCAGATAGTCATTGGCCGGCTGGCAATAGATCATCACCGGCTCGCCCACTTCGTTCAATTCGGCATCGGTGCGGATGCCCGCAAACTGCGCGGGACGATCACGGCGCGGGTTGAGGCCGAAGGTTTCGTAGTCGTGCCAGAGAAAGGTCTGAAAGGAGTTCGAAGGCATGGCGTGATTGTGCCCGGCGCATTTGGGGGTGGCCAATGTAGGCACAATCCGCCGCATGCCCGCCGACACCCAAGCCCCAGCGGCTCAACGCTGGGACATTTTCTGCAAGGTCATCGACAACTACGGCGACCTCGGCGTCTGCTGGCGCCTGGCGCGCCAGCTCGCAGAGCGCGGCCTGGCCGTGCGCCTGTGGGTGGACGATGCCAGCGCCCTGCGCTGGATGGCGCCCCAGGGCTGTCCGGGCGTGGAGGTCCGGCCCTGGACCGAGCCGCTGGCGCTGGACGGATTGGCCCCGGCCGAGGTGCTGGTAGAAGCGTTCGGCTGCGAAATCCCACCGGAGTTCGTCCAACGTTACGTGGACTGGCGCGCCGCCGATGGCCGGCCGACGGCCTGGATCAACCTGGAATACCTCTCGGCCGAGGCCTATGTGGAACGCAGCCATGGCCTGTCCTCCCCCGTGATGCAAGGGCCGGGCCGTGGCCTGAGCAAACGCTTTTTCTATCCGGGTTTCACGGCACGTACCGGTGGCCTGTTGCGCGAACCCGATGTGCTGGAACGCCAGGCCCGTTTCGACCGCACAACCTGGCTGGCCGCCTTGGGCATCCCTGCCGCACCCGGCCAGCCCCTGGTTTCGCTGTTCTGTTATGAACCCGCCGCCCTGCCCGGCTTGCTGGCACAACTGGCCACGCAAAACACACGGCTGCTGGTCACCGCAGGCCGTGCCACGGCTGCCGTACGGGCCTGCGCCCTGCCCGCCGGGCTGGAGGTGCGCTACCTGCCCCACCTCACACAGAACGACTATGACCACCTGCTCTGGGCCTGTGACCTGAATTTCGTGCGCGGCGAGGACTCCCTGGTCCGCGCGCTCTGGTCCGGCCGGCCTTTTGTCTGGCAGATCTACCCGCAGGACGACCAGGCCCATCACGCCAAGCTGCTGGCTTTCCTGCGCCAGATCCAGGCCCCGGCCTCGCTGCAGGCCTGGCACCGGACCTGGAACGGGCTGGACGCGGCGCCCCTGGCAACGCCGGACCTGGCAGCCTGGCAAAGCGCCGCCCTGTCGGCCCGGCAAAGCTTGCTGGGACAGCCTGACCTACTGAGCCGCATGCTGGATTTCAGCGCCAGCCTCACAGAGCGCCCATCGCCCTGAAAAAACGATAAAATCCAAGGCTTTGCGGAAAGCACCCGGCTCGCCCGGCCGCTTCCCGTCTGCCGCACGCACGAACACCGGTCCCACAGGGAAGCAGGGGATCTGAGCGGCCAACCGAATCAGCACTACGGAAACACTATGAAGATCGCTCAGGAAATTCGCGCCGGCAACGTCATCATGCACGGCAAGGACCCCATGGTCGTGCTCAAGACCGAATACAGCCGCGGCGGCCGCAACTCGGCCACCGTGCGCATGAAGCTCAAGAGCCTGATCGCCAACTTCGGCACCGAAGTGGTCTTCAAGGCCGATGACAAGATGGACCAGGTCATCCTGGACAAGAAGGATTGCACCTACTCCTACTTCGCCGACCCCATGTACGTCTGCATGGACGCCGACTACAACCAGTACGAAGTCGAAGCCGAAAACATGGGTGACGCCCTGAACTACCTCGAAGACGGCATGGCGGTCGAAGTGGTGTTCTACGACGGCAAGGCCATCTCGGTGGAACTGCCCACCAGCGTCGAACGCGAAATCACCTGGACCGAACCCGCCGTCAAGGGCGACACTTCGGGCAAGGTGCTCAAGCCCGCCAAGATCGCCACCGGCTTTGAAGTGCCCGTGCCGCTGTTCGTGAGCCAGGGCGACAAGGTCGAAATCGACACCCGCACCGGCGAATACCGCAAGCGCGTCTGAGTTTTTCAGGCCTCAGACAAAAGGCTCCCACGGGAGCCTTTTCTTTTGCGCGTTGGGTCTTGTGAATCCGGTGTAGGCTATCTACTGCGCCCGCCGCTGCGGCGCCCTCACCCGAGATGACCATGAAGACCTCCTCCCCCCTCCACCCACGGTCCCTGGCCGACGCCTGGGCCGACCTTCAGGCCCATGCCGATGCCGGCGAGCCCCTGCAGGCCAACGCCTACCGCCTGGCTTTTGCCGACCCCGAATTCCTGCTGCGCCGCGAGACCCGCGGCATCCGCTTCCAGCTCGAAATGCTCAAGCCCGATCTGGAACAGCAGGACCAGGGCATCACCAACACCGTGGTGGTCTTCGGCAGCGCGCGTTTCCCCTCACCCGAAACCGCCCAGGCTCAACTCGACGAAGCGCGGCGCAGCGGTGACGCGCAGGCTCTGGCCCTGGCCGAACGCGGCATGCGCAATGCCGGACATTACGAACAGGCCCGCCGTTTCAGCCGCCTGGTGGCCGAGCACAGCGCCCGGCTCCCGGACGAGGAGCGGCTCTACATCTGCACCGGCGGCGGCCCCGGCATCATGGAAGCGGCCAACCGCGGCGCCCACGAAGCCGGCGCCCTCAATGTGGGCCTGAACATCGCACTGCCGCACGAACAATCAGGCAACCGCTACATCTCGCCCAGCCTGAGCTTCAAGTTCCACTACTTCGCGTTGCGCAAGATGCATTTCATGATGCGCGCCAAGGCACTCGTCGCCTTCCCCGGTGGCTTCGGCACGCTGGACGAGCTGTTCGAGGTGCTGACTCTGGTGCAGACCGGCAAGTCCACGCCCGTGCCCGTGGTGCTGTTCGGCAGTGCCTTCTGGAAACGCCTGGTCGATTTCGACCTGCTGGTCGAGGAAGGCATGATCTCGCCCAAGGACACAAAGCTCTTCAGCTTCGTCGACACGCCCGAGGCAGCCTGGGACGCTATCCAGTCCTTTTATCAGCTGGGGAATGCGGCTCAACAACCTTAAGCTGCCAGGCGGTGCGGCTGCCCAGGCCCACCAGCCCCCCGACCACCCAGAACACCAGCTGCACGCCCACCACGGCGCCGATGCTGCCAAACAGCAGGGGCATGAGCACACTGGAGCCGTTGAGCGACATGAGCCGCAGGCCCAGGGCCTCGCCATGCCGGTCGGCCGGCGTGATCTGGTGCAAGGTGCTCATGATCATGGGCTGCACCGAGCCGAGCACCAGACCCAGCAGCACCGAGCACACCCCCATGGACAAGGCGTTGGGCATCAAGGGATAGACGCCGAACAACACAGCCGTGATCACCATGGCCACGGTGATCACCAACCACTCGCGCAGATGCGCAGCCAACCAGGGCATGATCAGGCGCACCAGCGTGGCCGCGATGGCGAAAGAGCCCAGTAGCGCGCCGATGGTCGAGGCACTGTAACCACGCTCATGGCCCAGCACGGGCAGCACGAAGGTGTGCACGTCCCAGCAGGACGAAAGAAACCAGTTCACCAGCAGCAGGCGGCGCATCATGGGATCGCGCAGCAGATCCCAGGCGCGGCGTTTGCCGGGTTCGATCACCTCATCCGCAGGCAGGTCCGGCGTGCGGCGCACGCACCACCAGGTCAGCAGGGGCAGCAAAGCCATGAGCAGAAAGGCACAGCGGTAGCCGCTCAGGTCGCCCGCCTCACCACCCAGCCACGGGCCCACATGGTCGATCAGCAGGCCCGCCACCAGCGGTCCGAGGAAATTGGACGTAGCCGGTCCGATGGACAGCCAGCTGAACACCTGTTTGAGTTCAGTGGCATCACGCGCGATGCGTCCTGCATGGCGCTGCAGTGAGATCGACGCCACACCGGTGGCCCCGCCGCTGCACAAGGCCGCCAGGCACAGGACCGGGAAGATGGGGAACAACACGGCCAGCGCTGTGCCGGCCATGGCTGCCATGACGCTCCAGGCGATGGGTCGGCGCAGGCCATGGCGGTCGGCATAACGCCCTGCAGGCAGGGCCAGAAAGACCTGGGTCAGCGCAAACAGGGCCATGAGCAGACCCACAGCCAGAGCGCTGTAGCCCTGCTTGAGCGCCAGCAGGGGTGCGGCCATGCGCAGGCCGGCCATGCAGGCGTGCAGGCAGATGTGCCCGGCGATGAGTCGTGGCAGTTGCTGGCCTGGGGCCGTGCGCGTCCCCGTCACCCTTCGTCAGCCTCGTTGTCCATGGGCAGCAGGGCCTGGGCCTGGGCGTCGGGGAGGGCCTCGACCTGACGCAGGGCACGCTTCATGACATTGCTGCGGGTCTCGGCCTGCTGCAACGTATTGAGCACGGTCTCGGTCTGCGACTTGACCTTGGCCAGCACATCACCAAACTTGCCGAACTCGGCCTTGACCGCGCCCAGCACCTGCCAGACTTCACTGGAGCGTTTCTCCAGCGCCAGCGTACGGAAACCCATCTGCAGGGAGCTGAGCATGGCCAGCAAGGTGGTGGGCCCGGCCAGGGTGATGCGGTGTTCGCGCTGCAGGGCCTCCATCAGGCCGGGGCGGCGCAGCACCTCTGCGTACAGGCCTTCGGTGGGCAGGAAGAGGATGGCAAAGTCCGTGGTGTAAGGCGGCTCCACGTATTTCTCGGCGATGGATTTGGCCTCCAGTCGGATGCGCGCCTCCAGCGCCTTGGCGGCGGCCTCGGCGGCCTCGGCATCAGCACGCTGCTGCGCGTCGAGTAAGCGTTCGTAGTCCTCATTGGGAAACTTGGCGTCGATGGGCAGCCACAGCGGCGTACCGTCGTCCGACTTGCCCGGCAGCTTGATGGCGAAGTCCACCACGTTCTTGCTGCCCGGTTTCGTAGCGATCTGCGCGGCGTACTGGTCGGGCACAAAAACCTGCTCCAGCAGGCCAGCCAGCTGCGCCTCGCCGAACATGCCACGGGTCTTGACGTTGGTCAGCAGGTGCTTGAGGTCACCCACGCCAGCGGCCAGGGTCTGCATCTCGCCCAGGCCCTTGTGCACCTGCTCCAGGCGCTCGGCCACCTGCTTGAAACTCTCGCCCAGGCGCGCGTGCAGCGTGGTCTGCAGCTTCTCGTCCACGGTGGCGCGCATTTCGTCGAGCTTGGCGATATTGGTCTGCTGCAGCTGGGCCAGCTGGGCCTCCAGCGTGGCGCGCACCTCGGACATACGGCGTGCGTTGGATTCACTGAGTGCCTCCAGCCTTTGCGCCAGGGTGTCCGAGAGGGACTTTTGCAGCAGCGCGAGCTGCTGGCCAAAAGCGTCAATCTGCGTGTTCTGTGTGCGTGTGGCCTCGGCCGACTGCTGCACCAGGCTTTGCTGGAAGGTGGCGAGGTTCTGCGTCAGCTCCAGCCGTGCACTGCGCGCCGAGTCGTTGATCTCCTGACGCAGTTCGCGCGCCAGCCGCTCATGGCCAGCCTGCAGTTCAGCGCTGAGCTGTGCAGATTTGCCGTCCTCGCGCCGCAGGAAGAGCGCCAGCAACAGCACCAGATGCAGCACACCCAGTGCCAGCAGTCCCCAGAACATCATCGAATTCAAATCATTACCTCCAAACCCTATTGTCGTTCAAGGTATCTCCCCACACGAAGCGCGGATTGCATGCGACGCGCTTTGCAGGGGCTGGCTATACTCAAAACGCTTCGACCGATGCCTCGGTCCCCCTGAGAGCCTGTTCACGGTCTCGCAGGGGTCGCGTTGGGGCGCAATCGGGATGAGTTGGCCGCCAACATTCAGCAGCATGGGCTTCAGCCCATGCAAGGGATTTGGTAGACAAATCGCCCGATTTCGCCCCAACCCGAAGGGCAAGCGCCTTGCCGGGCGGTCTGCGGCGTTGCAAAGCCTCGCTGGGCATGGGCCCAGCTTCGTTTTGCGCCTTGCCTCCCATCCCGGCAAGGTGCTTGCGCGACCCCTTCGAGACCGTGAGCAGGCTCTGAGCCCTCGTCCGGCCGTCGACATGTCCATGGCGCGCCCATGGCAGACGGTGCCCCGGCTCCGCCGGTCCCGGCCCCCTGCATGACAAGGAGACACGATGATCGATCTCATGCTCAATTGGTCCGAATGGATCAAACCCTCGGCCGGTCTGCCCACCGTGCAGTGGGCCCTGCTGCTGGCCCTGGCTGCAGCAGCCGGCCACCTGCTGCAACGTTACCTGGACCTGCCCAAGGTGCTGGGCTATTCCATCATCGGCGCCCTGGCCGGTTTCTCAGGGTACACCGATGCCACCTGGCCACTGGACGGCATCGCCCAGTTCATGGTGGAGCTGGGCCTGTCCATCGTGCTCTTCGAAGCCGGCGGCCGGCTCTCGCTGCGCTGGTTCCGCCACAACCCCATGCTGCTCGCCCAAAGCCTGGGCGAGGCCGTGCTGACCTACCTGGCCTGCTGGTGGGTGCTGCATCTCTTTAATGTGGATCCGACGCTGCATGTCCCCTTGGCGCTTTTGCTGATGGCCACTTCACCCGCCGTGCTCATGCGCGTGGCCAGCGACATCCGTGCCAGCGGCCCGGTCACCGACCGTGCCATCACCCTGGCCGCGCTCAACACCTTCTACGTGCTGGCCCTGGGCGGCGTCATGGCGCGCCTGCTGGGCCGCGAGGAAGCGCGGCTGGCCGACGCCTTCTACCCCGTGCTGCTGCTGGTCGTGGCCTCGGTGCTCGTGGGCGCCCTGCTGGCCTTCGCGCTGCGCAAGGCGCTGGAGATCATGAGCCCGACCAGCGAGAACACCGCCGTGCTGCAGCTCGCGCTGATCGCCGCCGGCACAGCCCTGGCCGCGCACTTCGGTGGCTCGGCGCCGCTGGCCGCCCTGCTGGCCGGCATCCTGCTCAAGACCCTGCACCCGCGCCCCTGGTCCTGGCCGCGCCAGTTCGGCACCGCCTCGGCCATCCTGACCATCCTCATGTTCGTGCTGGTCTCCATGGCCGCAGCCCAGGCCCCCTGGAACTGGCAGGCTTGGAGCCTGATCGCGGCCCTGGTGCTCGCACGGGCACTGGCCAAGCTGGCCGCCATCGGCCTGGGTGGCATCGGCAGCGGCGCCAGCGCACGCCAGGCCCTGTGGACCGCGGGAACCCTGTGGCCCCTCTCGGCCGTGGCCCTGTTGCTCGTGTCGCAGTTTGCCGAATTTGCACCGACCATCGGCGCACAGGTGGCCGCCATCACCCTGCCGCTGATCCTGATCATGGAAGTGCTGGGTGCCCTCATGGCCGTGCTGGCCCTGCAACGCGCCGGCGAAGCCGGTCGCCCCCCCGCGGCACGCCGCATCAAGGTTGAAGGAGATCACACCGATGCCGCTTGAACCCTTCAGCCATTCCGAGGCCCTGACCCTGGGCGTGGAACTCGAGCTACAGCTCGTGAACACACACGACTACGACCTCGCCCCCTACGCCGACGACATGCTGCGCCTGATGGCCAAGCGCCAGCTGCCCGGCAGCGTGGTGCCCGAGATGACCTCGAGCATGATCGAGATCT
>CAUPRZ010000087.1:0-7741 GCA_963513855.1 uncultured Hylemonella sp. | reverse complement strand
CTGGGCCGCGGCCGGCCTGCTGCTCGGCCTGCTGCTGACCCTGCTGCTGCAGGCCCCCGCACGCTGGCTGGCCTGGGGCCTGGCCACGGCCAGCGCAGGCCAGGTCCAGCTGCTCCAGGCCCGCGGCACCGTCTGGGACGGCCAGGCCCGGCTCAGCTTCAGCGGCGGCGCCGACAGCCGCGACAGCACCCAGTTGCCCGGCACCCTGCACTGGCAGCTGCGCCCCCGCGTCTGGGGCCTGCAGCTGCAATTGCGGGCCGATTGCTGCACCCCCCAGCCCCTGCAGTTCGAACTGCACCCCCGCTGGGGCGGCCTGCACCTGGCCCTGGCCGATGCCCAATCGGGCTGGCCCGCGGCGCTGCTGGCAGGTCTGGGCACACCCTGGAACACCGTGCAGGCGAGCGGCCAGCTCATGCTCAGCAGCCAGGCCCTGCGCCTGGACCTGAGCGCCGGACGGCTGCGCATCGAAGGCAGCGCCCAGCTGGACGTGCTGGACCTCTCCTCTCGCCTGTCCACCCTGCAACCCCTGGGCAGCTACCGCCTGCGCGTGGATGGTGGTGCCGACACCCGGCTGAGCCTGAGCACCCTGGCCGGAAAATTGCTCCTCCAGGGCGAGGGCCAATGGATTGGCGGACGCCTGCGTTTCCAGGGCCAGGCCGAGGCCGCGCCATCGTACGAACCCGCCCTGTCCAATCTGCTCAACATCATCGGGCGGCGCCAGGGCGCGCAGTCCATCATCACCCTGGGGTAGACCGCATGACCTTTGTTCCACACACCCGCCCCTGGCGCCCTGCCGTCCTGGGCCTGGCCGTCCTGCTGGCCGGCGCCCCCGGTCCCTGGCTGCCCGGCGCCCAGGCGCAAACCACCACGGCCAACCGCCCCGGCGAGCCCGTCACCCTGAACTTCGCCAATGCCGAGATCGAGGGCGTGGCCCGCGCCATGGCCAGCATCACCGGTCGCACCGTGGTGGTGGACCCGCGCGTCAAGGGCACCATCACGCTCACCACCGACACCCCGGTCACACCGGCCGCCGCCTACAACCAGTTTCTGACGGCCCTGCGTCTGCAGGGCTATACGGTCGTGCAATCGGCCGGCATCGACAAGGTGGTGCCCGAGGCTGATGCCAAGCTGCAGACCGGCGTGGTCAACGCCGGGCCTGTGACCAGCGGCACGAACCAGATCCTGACCCAGATCTTCAAACTCAATTTCGAGAACGCCAACAACCTGGTGCCCGTGCTGCGCCCGCTGATCAGCCCGAACAACACCATCAACGTCAACCCCGGCACCAACGCCCTGGTGATCACCGACTACGCCGACAACCTGCAGCGCATCGCACGCATCATTGCTGCACTCGACGTGTCGAATGCCGCCAACATCGAGATCTTCCCGCTGCAGCACGCACTGGCCAGCGACCTGGCGCCGCTGGTGCTGCGCCTGGCCGATCCGGGCAACACCACGCCGGCCGACGCCTCGCAACGCATCTCGCTGCTGCCCGAGCCGCGCAGCAATTCGCTGATCCTGCGCACCGCCAACCCGGCCCAGACCGAGCTGGTCAAGACCCTGATCGCCAAGCTCGACCGCCCCAATGCGGGCGGCAATGGCGACAGCGGCAACATCTGGGTCGTTCACCTCCAGAACGCCGACGCCACCAAACTCGCCACCACGCTGCGCGCCGCCATGACCGGCACCGGCAGCACCGGCAGCACCGGCATCACCACCGCCAGCAGCCCGGTGGTCAATCTCACCCCCACCAGCGCCGGCAGCAGCCTGCCGATCAGCAGTGGCTCCAGCGGCTCCGCCACCGGCGGCCAGATCCAGGCCGACCCGGCCACCAACTCGCTCATCATCACCGCCGCCGAACCGCAATACCGCCAGCTGCGCGCCGTGATCGACAAGCTCGATGCACGGCGGGCCCAGGTGTTTGTGGAAAGCCTGATCGCTGAGGTCAACGCCGACAAGGCCTCCGAACTCGGCATCCAGTGGCAGGGTGCCATCGGCGGTTCCGGCGACAGCGCCATTGGCGTGATCGGCACCAATTTCGGCAGCGGCGGCAATAACATCATCAACCTCAGCACCCAGGCCGGCGGCACCGTGCTACCGAGCCAGGGCATCAATATCGGCGTGGCCACCCGCAACAACGGCATCTATGTGCTGGGGTTTCTGGCCCGCGCGATCGAACAGAACGGCGCCGGCAACATCCTCTCAACACCCAATCTGCTGACGCTGGACAACGAAGAAGCCAAGATCGTGATCGGCCAGAACGTGCCTTTCGTGACCGGCCAGTACACCAACAACAACACCAGCGGCGGCACGGTCAACCCTTTCCAGACCATCGAGCGCAAGGACGTGGGCCTGACCCTGCGCGTCAAACCGCAGATCAGCGAAAACGGCACGGTCAAGCTCACCATCTACCAGGAGGTCTCCAGCGTACAGGCCTCATCCGTCAACTCGAGCACGGGCCTGATCACCAACAAGCGCTCGATCGAATCCAGCGTGCTGGTCGGCGACGGCGGCATTGTGGTGCTCGGCGGCCTGCTGCAGGACGAATTCGCCGACTCCCAGAACAAGGTCCCCCTGCTGGGCGACCTTCCCCTGA
This sequence comes from uncultured Hylemonella sp., assembly GCA_963513855.1. Classification (GTDB taxonomy): domain Bacteria; phylum Pseudomonadota; class Gammaproteobacteria; order Burkholderiales; family Burkholderiaceae_C; genus Hylemonella. Next base: position 5,145 of record CAUPRZ010000087.1, on the reverse strand, counting down.
TCGGGGGCCTCTTCCGCAGCGAGACGCGCAGCCGCAAGAAGACCAACCTCATGGTCTTCCTGCGCCCGGTCGTGATGCGTGACGCGGCTGCAGCCGACGCCCTGACCCAGAGCCGTTATGAACTCATGCGCGTCACCCAGGGGGGCGCCCAGCCCGCAGCCAGCGTGGTGCACCCCGTCAATGCCAGCCCGCAGATGCAGCCCCTGCCCGTCCAGCCGGGTCAGCCCTTGATGCCCGGTAACGACGCAGCCCCGGACGGCCTCGTTCGCTGAGAGGCTCATCGCCCATGCGCCATCCGCTTCCCTACGCCTTTGCCCGCGGCCAGCGCCTGCTGCTGGAAGAGGACGCCGGCCAGTTCACGCTCTGGCTCAGTGCCGAATCACAGCCGGCCGGCCACAGCGAGGTGCTGCGCAAATACGCGGTGCACCACATCGCCCACGAGCCGGCCGAGGTGCTGCGCCAACGCATCAGCACGGCCTACGCCCAGGGTGAATCCACTGCCGCGAGCGTCGTCAGCGAGGTGGAAAGCGACGCCGACCTGGCGCGCATGATGCAGGAGCTGCCCGCCGTGGAAGACCTGCTGGAGACCGCGGACGACGCTCCCATCATCCGCATGCTCAACGCCCTGCTCACCCAGGCCGCGCGCGACGGCGCCAGCGACATCCACATCGAGCCCTACGAACGCCACTCCAGCGTGCGCCTGCGCATCGACGGCACGCTGCGCGAGATCGTGCAACCCAACCGGGCCCTGCACGCCGCGCTGATCTCGCGCCTGAAAATTATGGCCGAGCTCGACATCTCCGAAAAACGCCTGCCCCAGGACGGCCGCATCTCCCTGCGCATCGGCACCCGCGCCATGGACGTGCGCGTCAGCACCCTGCCCAGCGCCCATGGCGAACGCGCCGTGCTGCGCCTGCTGGACAAGGGGCAGGAACGCCTCACCCTGGCCGCCGTGGGCATGCAGGGCAGTGCGCTCTCACGCCTGCAGCAACTCATCGCCCAGCCCCACGGCATCATCCTCGTGACCGGCCCCACCGGTTCGGGCAAGACCACCACGCTCTACGCCGCCCTGCACCAGCTGGACGCCGCGCACAGCAACATCATGACGGTGGAAGACCCGATCGAGTACGAGCTGCCAGGCATCGGCCAGACCCAGGTCAACGCCAAGATCGATCTGAGCTTCGCCAAGGCCCTGCGCGCCATCCTGCGCCAGGACCCGGACGTCATCATGATCGGCGAGATCCGCGACTTCGAAACCGCGCAGATCGCCATCCAGGCCTCACTCACCGGCCACCTGGTGCTCGCCACCCTGCACACCAACGACGCGGCCAGCGCCGTCACGCGCCTGATCGACATGGGGATCGAGCCCTTCCTGCTCAGCTCCAGCCTGCTGGGTGTCCTGGCCCAGCGCCTGGTGCGCAAGGTCTGCCTGGCATGCCAGGGAACAGGGTTGGCCCCCACGCTCGGCACTAACGTGTCCTCGCTGCCCCCCGAGGGGGCTTATCACACCTTGGGGCGGCCCGGCGGCGTGATCGGCTGCGAGACTTGCGGGCAGAGCGGCTACCAGGGCCGCACCGGTGTCTTCGAGCTGCTGGTCACGGATGAACACCTGCGTGAACTCATCCACCAGCAGGCCTCCGAAGCCGACATCCGTGCCGCAGCGCTGGCGGCCGGCATGGTGCTGATGCGCGATGACGGCGAGCGTCTGGTGCAAACCGGCATCACCACCCGCGAAGAACTGTTGCGCGTCACGCGCGACTGAGGGATCGCCCATGCCAGCCTACGCCTACCAGGCTTTGGATGCCGAAGGACACTCCCGCCTGGGCACCATCGAGGCCGACAACGTCAAAGCCGCACGCCATCTGCTACGGGCCCAGCAGCTCATCCCCATGACGGTCGAACCCCTGGGCGAGCGAGAAGACACCAGCCTGTTGCAACGCTCTCTGTTCGTGCGGCGCCGCTTCAACGCCGCGGCCCTGACGCTCTGGACACGGCAGTTGGCAGGCCTGGTCAATTCAGGCCTCCCCTTGGAGCGCGTCCTGGCCTCCTTGGCCGAAGAATCCGAAGACGAAGCCCAGGGCCACCTGATCGCCGCCCTGCGCGCCGAAGTCAATGCAGGCGCCAGCTTCGCCAAAGCCCTGTCCCAGTATCCACGCGAATTTTCAAGGGTCTACATCGCCGTCATCGGCGCAGGCGAACAAAGCGGCCAGCTCGGCACCGTGCTCGAACGCCTGGCCGACGACCTGGAGGAACGCGAAACCCTCAAGGCCAAACTCATAGGCGCCGCCCTCTACCCGGCCATCGTGACCCTGATCTCCATCGCCATCGTGGTCTTTCTCGTCAGTTATGTTGTCCCCCAGGTGGCCAGCGTCTTTGAGGGCACCCAGCGCAGCCTGCCTTTGCTGACGGTGCTCATGCTGGGCCTGAGCCAGTTCGTGCGCAACTGGGGCTGGCTGCTGTTGCTGCTGTTGATCGGAGGGGGGCTCATCGGTCAGCGCGCCTTGCGCGTCGAGACCGTGCGCCTGCGTTTTGACGCCGCCTGGCTGCGCCTGCCTCTCGTTGGCCGGCTGGCGCGTGGCTACAACGCCGCCCGTTTTGCCAGCACCCTGGCCATGCTGAGCGCCGCCGGTGTGCCCATCCTCAAAGGCCTGCAAGCCGCCGCCGAAACTCTCAACAACCAGGCCATGCGGGACGATGCCCTGCAGGCCCTGAGCCAGGTGCGCGAAGGTGCGCCCCTGGCCTCGGCGCTGGCTCAGAAGAAACGTTTCCCCGGTCTTCTGTCCATGTTTGCCCGCATCGGCGAGCAAACCGGTCAGCTGCCCCTGATGCTGCAACGCGCCACGCGCCAGCTATCGGACGACGTGCAACGCCGCGCCCTGCGCCTGGCCACCCTGCTCGAACCCCTGCTCATCGTCATCATGGGCCTGGTGGTCATGCTCATCGTGCTGGCCGTGCTGCTGCCCATCATCCAGCTCAATCAGTGGGTGCGCTAAAGGCTCGCTTCTGTGTCGTAGCGTTGCGACATGCCCCCAAAGAGGGATAGGCCTACCACGCCCTCTGTGCTGGAATAGGCCCCGCTGCGGGCGCTCCAAGCTCAACAACATACAAGGGGGAATTACATGCGTTCATGCTGGGGGCTGGCCCTGACCTGTCTCTTGGCGGGCTGCGGCGGCGGTAGCGGAAGCACGTCCAGCAGCAGCACCGCCATCGGTTACTTCAAGGACAGCAGCACCCAGGGCCTGCGTTATGTCTCTGGCTCATGGTCCGGTGTGACGGGGGTCGATGGCAGCTTCACCTATGAAGTCGGTCAACCCGTGAGCTTCTACCTCGGCGCGAGCAACAACCTGCCGTTGGGCACCAGCAGTAGCGGCAAGTCGGTCATCACCCCCCTGGATCTGGTCAGCGGCGGCTCCACCCTGTTGCTGTCCGTCCAGAACCGGGTTCGCTTCCTGATGATGCTGGACACCGACAACAATCCGAATAACGGCATCACGATCTCGAGCAGCGTACAGGTTGCCGCGAGCATGTGGCCTACACTAAACTTCAACCAGAGCGACACCAGCTTTGACACCGCTGTCGCGCCCATACTCACTTCGGTCAACACAGCCGACAGCAGAGTGGCCGTCTTGCCGAGCGCCGCCACCGCCATGACACACGTGAACGCTACCCTGCGTTGCACACGCTCCGGCGGATTCCGAGGCACCTACGGCGGCAGTGACCGCGGCCCCATTAGCCTGATGGTGGATGCCGAGACGGGATATGTACTCGGCTACTTCAACAGTGCTTTCACCCCGGGATCACCTCCCAACACCATCAGCGCAGCCGCCACGGTCAGCTTCGATCAAACGGGCAGTTTCTCCATCCCCGGCAGCGCCATCTCGAACAACACCAGCTTTTCGGGCACTTTCAGTTCACCGGATACCATTTCTGGCACCTGGAATCTGGCCACCAACAACGGCAACTTCTCAATCGACCGCATCGGCGGCCTCCCCAATGCCAGTCATCGTTTCACGAGCGTATTCTCCGGCTCAGGCTCCGGCATCTTTACCTTTGACGTCAGCGCCTCGGGCGGCGTCACCGGTATTGCTTACGATGCCACCAACGACAGCCAGGCTACCCTGAGCGGTACCGTCAGCGGGACCACCCTCACCGGCCAGGCGACTGACGGCACCGTCATCAGCGGAGCCTTGAACACCAGCAATGGAACACTGAGCGGTACCTGGAGCAAACCTCCCTCTTATTCCGGCACCTTCACCGGGTCCGGCTGCAAGCTGAGCTGAGCCCCCGCACCGACGCACCCGGGGGTCTTGTTTCGGGGCGCGCATAGGTCCATGGGACAATTCAGCCCATGTATGCATTGTTCGACGAAGCCGGCAAATTCCTGACCGGCCGCATCCTTTCCGAAGCCGAGGCTTCACTGCAGGTGGAGCTGGAGACCGGCAAACGTGTGAAGGTCAAGGCGGCCAACGTGCTGCTCCGGTTCGAGAAGCCGGCACCGGCCGAGCTGCTGGCCGCGGCCCAGACGTTGAGCGCCGGCATCGAGCTGGACTTGGCCTGGGAATTTGCGCCCGAGGACGACTTCGCCTTTGCCGATCTGGCTTCGGTGTATTTCGAGGATCCGCCCAGCCTGCCGCAACAGGCTGCGGCCCTGCTGCGCCTGCACGAGGCCCCCCACTACTTCCGCCGCGCCGGCAAGGGGCGCTACAAGAAAGCGCCCATCGAGATCATCCAGCAGGCCCTGGCCGCGATCGAGAAAAAACGCCTGTTGCAGTTGCAGATCGCCGAGTGGGCGCAGGCCCTGGGGCGCGGTGAGTGCCCGCAGCCCATCCGCGAGCAGCTCTACAAGATCCTCTTCAAACCCGACAAGAACGCGCCCGAGTACAAGGCCGTGGTGGAGGCCGCGCGCGCCACGCACCTGGCGCCGCTGGACCTGCTGCAGAAAGCCGGCGCCATTGACTCGCCCTACCAGTTCCACTGGCGCCGTTTCCTGTTCGAGAACTTCCCCAAGGGTTATGGTTTCCCGGCCCTGAACGCCCCGGAGATCAAGGACGAGCTGCCCCTGGCCACGGCCCAGGCCTATTCCATCGACGACTCGGCCACCACCGAAATCGACGACGCGCTCTCCGTGCAGGGCCTGGGCTCGGG
>CAUPRZ010000086.1:0-7766 GCA_963513855.1 uncultured Hylemonella sp. | reverse complement strand
GCCTGGCGGGTGTCGTTGTAGGCCTTGCCGCTGGCGATGAGGCCAAAGCGGTCGTTCGGCGTGGCGATGACGTTGTGGTTGAGCTTGTTGACGCGGATGTAGGCCAGGGCGGCGTACCACTTGTGATGGAAGAGCCGCGCCTCCTGCTCCAGCGCGTGATCGGGCCAGCGGATGTGCAGGCCGCCCGGGGGCATCTCGAAGTCAGTGGGCAGCGCGATCTGCACACGTTCGGGATCGATCAGGGCCGTGGCGCTGGACTCGACGATCTCCTGGATGGTTTTCATGCCGGCCCAGACACCCGCGTAACGGCTCATCGCAAAAGCATGGATGCCGAGGTCCAGGATCTCCTGCACCGAGGCCGGGAAAAACACCGGCAGGCCGCAGGCCTTGAAGATGTGGTCACTCTGGTGCGCGGCCGTGCTGCTCTTGGCCACATGGTCGTCACCGGCCACCGCGATGACACCGCCCCAGGGGGTGGTGCCGGCATTGTTGGCGTGCTTGAAGACGTCGGAGGTCCGGTCCACACCCGGGCCCTTGCCGTACCAGATGCCGAAGACACCATCAAACCGGTTGCTGCCGGGTGGGGCAAAGCCCAGCTGCTGCGTACCCCAGAGCGCCGTCGCGGCCAGTTCTTCGTTGACGCCGGGCTGGAACACGATGTTCTGCGCCTGAAGGTATTTCTTGGCGTTCCACAGGGCCTGGTCGTAACTGCCCAGGGGCGAGCCACGGTAGCCGCTGATGAAACCCGCCGTGTTTTTGCCGGCCATCTGGTCGCGTTGTCGCTGCAGCATGGGCAGCTTGACCAGGGCCTGGACCCCACTCATGAAAGCACGGCCATGGTTCAGGCTGTACTTGTCGTCCAGGGTGACGGTTTCCAGCGCTTGGCGGACGGTTGCGGGCAGGGGAGCGTTCATGTGGACTTGTCTCCAGGCTCGTGGCCTTGTTGTATTCGTCGTGGGCAGTGTAGGCCGCACGCGCTGATAAGTCTTTGCTTTCGCTACCCGATTAACGATGGTTTTTGAAAGGAAATTGCTGGAAAATCACAAAAATGGAAACACTCGACAAGTTTGACCTGGCCATCCTGCAAGAACTGCAGGCCAACGCACGCCTCACCAATGCCGAACTGGCCTCGCGTGTGGGCCTGTCACCCGCGCCCTGCTGGCGCCGTGTGCGTGCACTGGAGACGACGGGCTACATCAAGGGCTACCACGCCGAGATCGACCGCCACAAGATCGGCCTGGGCGTGCTGGCCTTTGTGCGCCTGGACGCCGAGCGCAACACCGGCGACGCCACACGTGTGCTGGAAGAGGCCGTGCGCGCCCTGCCCGAGGTCGTGGCCTGCCACTACATCAGCGGCACCGGCACCTTTGAGCTCCAGGTGGTCGCGCAGGACCTGAACAGTTTTTCCAGCTTCGCCCTGCAGCGCCTGATCAACCTGCCCAATGTGAAAGACCTGCACACCAGTTTTTCCCTGGGTGAAGTCAAGGCCAGCCCTACACTGCCCCTGGGCCATCTGCAAACACCGGCGCCCAAGCCGGCGCCGCCAGCCCCTCAGACCCGCCGGAGAGCACGATGAAACAGCGCCGTCTTTTGATCCTCGCCCTGCTGGGCCTGCCGACCCTGTTGCAAGCCCAGACCGTGGCCCCGGCCACGCCACTGCCTCTGCGCAACCTGCTGATCGAGGTCCGTCAGGACGACGGCCGCAGCAGCAACAGCGAACGTGTGGCCGCTGACGTGAACGCCCGTGTGCAACCGGGCCGCAGCGAGGTGGATGTGGCCATCGAAGCCCGCCGCCGCGAAAGTGCCAGCAGCGGTCGTGCCCAGCAGCAGGTGCTGGTGCTCAACGGCCGGCCCGCGGCCATCAACCTCGGGCAAGCCGTACCGCTGCGCCTGCGCCAGTTCATCACCCAGGGCGGCATACGCCGCAGCGTGCCCGGCACAGTCTGGGTCCAGGCCGGCACGGGTTTCACGGCCACGCCCATCTGGGAAGGCGGGGACTCGGTCTATCTGGAGCTGGCCTCGTCCCAGGGCCGCCAACCCCTGGGCCAGAGCGCCAGCACCAACAGCACCGTGCTGCTGCCGCTCGATGAATGGACCACCATCGCCGACAGCGAAGACGTGCAGGACAACCGTCAAAACGCTGCCGGTCTGGGCGGCGGCGGACGCGAGACCCGGAGCAGCAGCCAGTCGCTGCGCGTGCAGGTGCGCGTCAGCGTGCGCTGATCCGACGCCAGTCGCACAAAAAACGGCCCCGCGGGGCCGTTGAAACACAAGACACCGAGACTAGACTCAGGTGCCGATACGCCCGCCGTTCTTCTTCGTGATCACGATGGTCGCCGAACGGGGACGCTGGCCCTGGCCATAGCCAACATTGGCAGGCCACTGGCTCTGATAACTGGCCGGGTTGTTAACCTGGGCCATGGGCGTCGCCTCACCCGGGTGCTGTATGTTGACGAAGATGGCCTTGCCATCCGGTGTCTCGCACAAACCTGTGATCTCGCAACCCTTGGGGCCGACCAGGAAACGCTTGAGCCGGGTTGCAGCGGGCTGCTTGCCGACAGGGGTGCTCACCGTCAGCGTGGAGCCGTCAGCCTTGGTGTAGGTCAGCTTCCGGGTCGAGCCATCACCCACGCGACCCGGCACAGCCGCCAGCATCATGCAGTTGCTGACGTCGGTATAGGCGCCGTCGTCAGTCTGGATCCACATGATGCCGGTACTTGGGCTGAACACCAGGCCATCGGGGCTGGACATGTCCTGATCGCCCGTCAGGCTGGAGAGATTGACCAGACCGGGGTCAGCATCCGACTGGGCGCCGAAGACATAGATGTCCCAGGAAAAAGTCAAGGCCGAACAGCCAGCATCCCCCTCTTTCATACGCAGGACATGACCGTTGACGTTGCCGCTTTGGGCGGTCGCACCTTTCATGTCGGTGTAGGCACGCGGGTTGGCGCTGTCGACCAGTTGCTGACTGCTGGTGGGTTCGACCCGGCGGTTGCTGTTGTTCGTGAGGGTGAAATAGATCTCACCGTTCACGGGATGCACGCCACACCATTCAGGGCGGTCCATCTTGGTCGCGCCCACAGCGTCAGCAGCCAAGCGGGCGTTGATGCAGACATCGGCTTGATTGGCAAAGGTGTAAGTGGCGTAACCGGCAATAGCCGGGTTGCTGATGGACAACTCCACCCACAGGCCCGAACCGTCACTGTTGAACTTGGCCACATAGAGCTTGCCGTCATCGAGGTATTTGTCGCCCACCTGGAGGCGATGGCGGGCCTGTGCATCCTGGACCTGCCAAGTGGCGTTGGAAACGAATTTGTAGATGTACTCCCCGCGCGAGTCGTCCCCCATGTAGACCGCCAGCGGCTGGCCGACCTCGGGGTTGCTGAAGGCGGCACTCTCATGTGCCAGACGGCCCAGGCCCGTACGTTTCTTGGCCCGGCGTGTCTTGTCGTAGGGGTCAATTTCGACGATGTAGCCGAAGGTGTTCATCTCGTTGCGGTAGTCATCGCTACCGTCTGCGGAGGTCCCCAGCTTGCTGTTGTTCCAGCGCACATAGGTGTCGGCAACGCCAGCACTCTCCCAACCATGGCGCGAAGCGGCGCCCTGGCTACGACCGTAACGGTTCAGTGCCACCACGCTTTTGTCATTGCCGCGAGCGGAATTGTCAGTCGCGCTGCGTGTGAAGTAACCGGCCCAGTTTTCCTCGCCGGTCAGGAAAGTGCCCCAAGGCGTCTTGCCGGTACCGCAGTTGTTCAACGTGCCGCGGCAATGGGTGCCACCGGGGGAGTACTGGGTCGCCATCAGGGCGTTGCCTCGGGCCGGGCCGGAGATTTCCATTTCGCTCAGCGGGGTCAGACGGAAGTTGAAGGACGAGTTCTGCACATAGCCCCAGGTGCTGGCGGTCTTCCTGACCTCGACCACCGAGATGCCGTGCAAGGGAATCTCCTTGTCCACCTCGAAGGCCGGGCGCGGCAGGGTCGACGTCCCGCCGGTGGAATGGATGAAAAAGGAAGACCGGTTCTCGTCGGTGGTGGCCTCATGGTTCACCGCCAGCAGGCCGCGCTTGACAGACTGGCTGGACGGGTGACCGGCCGGATCGAGCCCGAACCACTCCATACCATCGTGATGGTCACCGGCGCGGTGTTCCCAATGGGTGTCGCTTCCGTCATTGGCATAGGCCAGGATGCCCACCGCCAGCGGGTCTCCCAGCGCATAGATGACGCTGGCCTCATACCCTTCAGGCACCACCACCGCATCGGCCAAGCTCTTGTCCACGGCCTTGAACAATAGCTCGTCATCTCCCATGCAGGCCGTCAGCCCCAGGCCGCCGAGCAGCGTCGCACCGACTGTGCCCACGCCGCCGCGCAACACACCCCGACGACTCAGACGCGCTTGCAACACCGAGTCGAAGGTGGGGTTGTGGCTGGTGTTGGAATCTTCCTCATTGAAATCAATCCGATCGCTCATGGTCTTGCCTCGTATGGTTGAAAGGTTGCTGGGTGAACGCCTTCGCAACCTTAGAAACCTGACGTGACATTTCCGTGAATTCGGAATGAAGCTTCCAATAAAACCCGACGAAAGGCGGTACACCGCCCTACTTCATGTGCATGGAGAGTGGCAAACGGCCGCCCGGCCGACAGTACCTAGCGCGGCCAGAGCACCCACAGTCGCAGCGGCTGCTTGAGGCGACCGGCAATCAAGGAGGCCTCGGGGCCTGTGCCCACGAAGTAGTCGGCACGCACCGCGCCGACGATGGCACTGCCCGTGTCCTGGGCCAGCACCAGACGCTGCAGCTGCAGTTGCGGACCAGCCGAGGCCAGCCACACCGGCGTGCCATAGGGAATGCTGCCGGGATCGACCGCGATGGAACGACCCGCCGTCAGCGGCACGCCCTGGGCACCGCGCGGGCCCACGGCCATCTCGCTCTCGGGCAGGGGTTGCTCTTGGAAAAAAGTCACACGCGGATTGGCCCAGAGCATCTCCTGCACCCGGCCCGGGTTCTGCGCCACCCACTGGCGTATCGAAGGCCAGGAGGCGTCACGGATCTCGCGCCGCTGCTGGAGCCAGCCCCCCACGCTGCGGTAGGGCTGGTCATTCGTGCCGGCGTAACCAATGCGCACCATGCGCTGGCGGCCATCGGGCTCGGTCACCAGCAGGCGGCCCGAGCCCTGGATCTGCAGATTGAGCGCGGCCACGGGGTCGGCCAGCCAGGCGATCTCGCGGCCCTTGAGCGCAGCCTGAACCTCGGGCAGGGTGTCCATCTCCTGGCGGCTGTACCAGGGCTTGCGCTGGTGCAGCAGGGCAGGCGGCCGGTACAGGGGCACGTTGTAGCGCGCATCGGGCAAGCGCGAGGCCTCGACCACCGGCTCGTAATAGCCGGTCAGCAGACCCACAGGCTCGCTCTGGTGGGTCTCCACGCGGTAAGGCTGCAGGCGCTCCAGCATCCAGCTGCGACGCTGCTCGTCACTGCCTTGATTCAGCCGGCGCACATCCGCGCACAAAGCAGCCAGCGGGGCCGGGGACGCTGCGGGGGGGCGTTCGCAGCTGCGCACCCAGGCACTCCAGGCTTCGCCCAGCGGGTCCTCGCCCAGACCTGGCAACTCGGCCCAGGCCACGGGAGTCCAGCGGCTGCGCGCCTGCTGCAGCACGGTGCTGCTGGCGGACTGAGTCGGGAAAGCACCGGCGCTGGTGGCGGGCACACCACCGGGCTGCTCGATGCTGATCAGGGAACCGTCGGGAAGTGCTGTGGACTCCTGTGGGGGTATACCCCCGCAAGCGGCCAGCGTTCCTACAATCGCAAAACTCAGAAAAGATACAAGTCGTTGGAGTCGGTTCATGCTTTTGATTGTCCTCGAAGCCCTGGGCGCGCTGCTGCTGCTGGTGCTGATTGTCTGGTGGACCATGTTCTCGGGCCGCCGCAAAGGTGAGATTGAGCGCGAGCAGGAGGCTCAAACCACCAAGCTGCCTCTGGACGAGCGCGACCGGCCCTGATCAGGCCTCGCGCAGCAGGTTGGCCAGTTCAACGGCCGACTTGACTTCCATCTTGTCGAAGACGCGCGCGCGGTGCACTTCCACCGTGCGCACGCTGATGTCGAGCTGGTCGGCGATGCGTTTGTTGGGCAGACCCTCAATCACCAGCTGCATGACGGCGCGCTCGCGCTCGGTCAGCTCGGCCAGGCGCTGGCGCAGGCGTTCACGCGCCAGCTGCCCCTGCACGATGGTGGCGGACTGCGCCAGGGCCTGTTCCACGCGGTCGACCAGGGCGTTGTCGGAAAAAGGTTTCTCGCAGAAATCGAAGGCTCCGCGCTTGACCATGCTCACCGCCGTGGGCACGTCGGCATGGCCGGTCAGGAAGATCACGGGCAGGGCCTGCTGCAGACCGCGTTCGACCAGGCGCTCGAACAGGGCCAGACCGCTCATGCCGGGCATGCGCACGTCCAGCAGCAGACAGGCCGGGCGCGCGGGCAGGCGCGCACCCTCGAGCAACTCAAGAAAGGCCTCGGCGCTCTCGAAGGCCTGGCTGCCCAGACGGCGTGAGCGCAGCAGCCAAGCCAGGGCTTCGCGCACGCTGGCGTCGTCGTCAACGATGTAGACAGAGGCATCGATCACAGGTTGCATGGCGTGATGTTATGTCATGCCGTCGGACGCACCGGCAGGGTGAAGACAAAGACCGTGCCCTGGGGTGGGTGCGCTTCGAAGGCCAGATGGCCACCATGCTGCTCGATCACAGTGCGGCACAGGCTCAGGCCCAGGCCCATGCCCTCGGCCTTGGTGGTGAAGAAGGGGGTGAACAGCTGCTCGGCCACCCCGGGCGCGATACCGGGTCCGACATCGGTGACGGAGAACGCGATCCAGCGGGCATCGGCCGGGGCGCGCTGGACGCTCAGGGTCAGCACACGACGGCGGATCTCGGGCAGGTCCATGGCCTGCATGCCGTTGCGCGCGAGGTTGAGCAGCACCTGCTCGACCATGGTGCGGTCGCAGAATACGGCGGGCAGGTCGGGCGCCAGCCTGAGCTGCACCTGCACCCCGAGCTTGCGCGCCTGCAGATTGACCAGGGGCAGGATGGCGTCGATCAACGCACGCGGTTCGACCGCCTCGCGCGCCTGGTCGCGCCGGCGCACGAAGTCGTGCACGCTCTTGATGACCTTGCCGGCGCGCTCGGCCTGCTCGGCCACGCGATGCATGGCCAGGCGGATGTCGGCCGCGCTGGACGCGCCCTGATCCAGCAGGTTCTGCGTCCCGATGGCGTAGCTCGCAATGGCCGCCAGGGGCTGGTTGAGTTCATGGCTCAGCAGCGAGGCCATCTCGCCCACCATGGCCAGGCGGGCCGTGGCCTGCAGGCGCTCCTGGCTGGCGCGCGACAACTCTTCCACCCGACGCTGCTCGCGGATGTCGAGAAAAGCACTCATCCAGCCAGTCTGCACACCCTGGGCATTGATCAGCGGCGCCTCGATGATGAGCACCGGAAAACGTGTGCCATCCTTGTGCATGAAGATCGATTCGTAGCCTTCGCGCGGCGGCACATTGCCGGCCAGGCGGATCTCCTGGCGCTTGCGGTACTCGTCGGCGAACTCGGGAGGCCAGTAGGGCGCATGCATGCTCTGGCCCATGAGCTCCTCGGCCGTGAAACCCACCATCTGGCAGAAGGCCGGGTTGACGTAGGTGATGCGCCCCTGCAGGTCGCGCGCGCGCAGACCCGTGATCAGCGAGTCCTCCATGGCTTTGCGGAAAGCCAGCGCGTCCGCCAGATCGCTTTCCGCCTT
>CAUPRZ010000085.1:0-7797 GCA_963513855.1 uncultured Hylemonella sp. | reverse complement strand
CGACTTCCACGAGAACGATGTCTGGGGCGGCCTGCAGGCCGTGCTGGATTGCGACGTACCCGTCATTGCCCAGCTTGAGGGCAACTGCATGGGCGCCGGTGTGGAGATCGCCTGCGCTTGTGACATTCGCATCGCGGCCGACACGGCCCGTTTCGGCGCCCCGATCGGACGCCTCGGTTTCCCCATGGCACCGCGCGAACTGGAACTGGTGCTGCGCGAGGCCGGTGCGGCCACGGTGCGCGAGATGTTGCTGGAGGCCGCCGTGCTGACAGCGGCCTCATTGCAGGCCCGTGGTTTTTTGCAGCGTGTCGTGAGTGAGATTGAGTTGGCGCACGAAGTCGAACGCAGCGTCGCGCGTGTCTGCAGCCTGGCGCCACAGGCGGCCCGGCTCAACAAACAAGCCCTGCGTGCCCTGCAGCCGCCCGCATCCGAGGCCATGGTCCGTTTGCTGGCGCAGGCCTATGCCTATGCCGACAGCGCCGAGCACCGCGAGGGTATTGCTGCCTTTCTGGCCAAACGGCCTGCTGATTTTTCCCTTTTGTCCTGACCTTTGTGACGAGCATCATGTCCACCGCCCACGAGAACCTCTTTACTGCCCTGCGCGCTGCTTTCCCGGCGCAGCTCGATGGCACAGCGATCGAAACCGACGACGGTCTGAACTACAGCTGGCGCGACCTGGAGCGCGCCACGGCCATGATGGCCAATCTTCTGGCCTCGCTGGGCTTGCCCGAAGGGTCGCGCGTCGCTGTGCAGGTGGAGAAGTCAGTCGAAGCCATGATGCTGTATCTGGCGACCCTGCGCGCAGGTTATGTCTTCCTGCCGCTCAACACGGCCTACCAGAGCGCCGAGATCGAGTACTTCATCGGCAACGCAGAACCTGCTGTCGTGGTCTGCAGCCCCAAGAACTTCGGCTGGATCAGCAAGCTGGCCTTCCAGGCCGGCACGAAACATGTCTTTACGCTGGATGACAAGCGCACGGGCACGCTGCTGGAGCGTGCGGCCCATTGTTCCGACCAGCACACCCCGGTCAAGCGGCAGGCCGACGACCTGGCCGCCATCCTCTACACCAGCGGCACCACGGGGCGCAGCAAGGGCGCCATGCTCACGCACGGCAATCTGCTGAGCAATGCGCGTGTGCTCAAGGACTACTGGGGCTGGAAGCGCGGCGATGTGCTGATCCATGCGCTGCCCATCTTCCACGTGCACGGTCTTTTTGTGGCTCTGCATGGGGCGCTGCTCAATGGCAGCAAGATGTTCTGGATGGCTAAATTCGATCCCAAGCATGTGCTCGAGAAACTGCCCCAGGCCACCGTCTTCATGGGCGTGCCCACGCTCTACGTGCGCCTTCTGGCTGAGCCGGGCCTCACACGTGAGGCCGTGCGCAATATGCGCCTTTTTGTGGCCGGTTCCGCCCCCCTGCTGATCGAGACCTTCCAGGCCTGGCAGCAGCGCACGGGCCACACCATCCTCGAGCGTTATGGCATGAGCGAGACCGTGATGCTGACCTCCAATCCCTACGACCAGGCTCTGGGGGAGCGTCGCGGTGGCACCGTGGGCTTTCCCCTGCCGGGTGTGAGCCTGCGCGTGGCTGGTGATGATGGTCAGACCCTGCCTGTGGGCGAGATCGGCGGCATCCAGGTCAAGGGTCCCAACGTCTTCAAGGGCTACTGGCGCATGCCCGAGAAGACCAAAGAAGAGTTCACCGTCGATGGCTACTTCAAGACCGGCGACGTGGGCAAATACGACGAACGTGGCTACGTGAGCATCGTGGGCCGCAGCAAGGACCTGATCATCAGCGGCGGCTACAACGTCTACCCGGCCGAGATCGAGGGCTACATCAACGACATGGGCGGTGTGGCCGAAAGCGCCCTGGTGGGTGTGCCGCACCCGGACTTCGGCGAGGTGGGCGTGGCTGTGGTGGTGCGCAAACCCGGTGTTGCCCTCGACAGCGAACAGATCATCGCCACGCTGAAGTCAAAACTTGCCAACTTCAAGATTCCCAAGAAGTGCTACGTGGTGGACGACCTGCCGCGCAACACCATGGGCAAGGTGCAGAAGAACCTGCTGCGCGACCAGTACAAGACTCTGTTCGGTTGAGCTGATCGTGAACAAGAAAAACGCCGGCATTGCCGGCGTTTTTTCGTGGTGAGCTGCTTTTTAATCAAAGCGCCAGCGGAACTGCACGCCGATCTCTCGCGTGATATTGCGTGCTTCTGTGCCGTAGATGACCAATGGATTTAAAGTCGTGTTGTCATATCCGGTGCCAACTCCGACATCTGAGGTACCGATGTCCCAATGCTGAAGAAACACACCGGCAGACCAGTCGTCGGTTTCGTAGGACATCTGCAGGCGCATGCCCCGGCCTTTGCGCTGGTTCATCGTGATCCCGCTGGTATGCGTGTAGGTGCTGGTGGAATAGCCTTGCACGTTATTCTGCTGCACGCCTTCGATCAGGTAGTCGTATTCGAAGGTTGTGGCGAAGCGTGCGTCGGCACCAAGTCTGAAACGATGTATCAGGCCCAAAGGCATGTAGGTGTAGTTGCTGTTGCGCTCATAGGCCGTGCTTCCGCTGCGTATGTCGCTGGAGACCGTGCGATAGCCAAGTCCAAGATACGTTGACAACATCTGACCGCCGAACGGGAAGTCTCGCCCCACTGTCAGACGTGTATCCGTGTGTGTCTCGGGTGTCGGTCCCTTGGCGCTGGAGGAGCCGTCCTGCTTGCTGTCCCCCCAGACGATGCGCAGATCGCCGCCCCAGTACCAGCGATCGGCCAGGGCCTGGGTAAAGCTGCCAGCCAACCCGACCTTTCTTCCTTTGAGGCTCATGAAATAGCCCTTGTTATCGTCTTCCTCACGGCTGGAGTGGGAGAGCTGCAAACCGACGTCTGCGCCCGAACTGGTGTTCAGTGGCAGGCCACGCGCAAGAGCGGTACCGTGGATGCCGGCGGCAAGGGCTAGGCCCATCACAATGGAATGTTTCAATGCTGTACTCCCTGTCTTCTGTTTGGATCTCTGCGGATGCATATGTGCCATGCGCCACAAGGGCGCAGCCCCGCTATTCGTGGAAGCGGTATCGGAGCTGGATTCCGATCTCACGGTTGGTGCTGTGCGGCTCGGTGACGGTATGGGTCGTCGTGGCGTCCATATACGTCCCCGGCTTGGACTCGTCGATGTCCCAGCGAGTCATGAATACACTGGCGGACCAGTTCAGGGTCTCGTAGGCCAGGTTCAGTCTCAGGGCGTGGCCTTTCTTCTGAGTCACGTTCAGATCACTTCGGTAGCCCACGATGCCGGTATAACGTACCTCCTGCTTGCCTTCCAGCAGGTGGTCATATTCGAACGTCGTGGACCAACGTGCATTGGTGTCCAGTCTGAATCGGTGGGTCATGCCTATTGGCAGATAAACCAACGTTCCACGGCGCGTGGGGGAGACATCACCGGTATCGGTGTTGTTGAGGAGTTCACTGACCAGTAAACGGTGGCCCAGGCCAACATAGGGAGAGAACACTTGTGTTCCCGCAGCCAGGTCCCGTCCCATGGTCAGTCGCATTTCTGCCAAGGTTTCTGTGTTGGAGCTGTTGTTGCCGATAGTGGCATTGGAATAAGTGCTTCTGCCGGAGGCCCACCGTGCATCTGCGCCCCAGTACCAGTTGGGATCGAGCATCTGGGTGAAGCTTCCTGCGATACCGATCTTCTTGCTCGATATCCAGGTGTCAAAGGCCCCGTTTCGATCGGATTCGAAGACTTGCGAATAGATCTGAATGCCGATGTCGCCACCGCTGGTGGTGTTTACAGGCAGATTCTGGGCAGAAGCAAAAACTGGCAGGCACGCGCAAGCGAGCAGCCTGATGGCTGTCCTGAGGGACATGGGGATCCTCCTTGATTCGCAGATTTTTGTTATCGAAAAGCGGCGAAATCCTAACCCGAAAATATGGCCGGACTACCCGCTATCTGCGGACCTGTCGCTGAATTGAAACACCAGCTGGGTGACAACTTGCAAGAAGGAACAGGCGGCCGGTCAGTTGAAGCGCAGGCGGAACTGCAGCCCCATTTCCAGGCTGTTGTTGGCCGGCTCCAGAACCTGTGCTGCAGGCACGCCAGCCAGGGATTGGCGGGCTTCATCCGAGGCGCCGACGCGCCAGTAGTGCGCGAAAAACCCGACGGACCAGTGCCAGGTTTCGTAGCTGCTGCTCAGACGCAGGCCGTGGCCGCCGCGCTGGCTTGTCGCCGGATCATTGGAAGTCGGGTCCGTGTCGGAGAGCGTGAAGCGCTGGCGTCCGTCGAGCAGCAGGTCGTACTCGAGGCTGGTGGACAGACGCGCTTGGGCGCCCAGCTGCAGTCGGTGCGTCAGGCCCAGGGGTAGGTAGACGTACTGGCTCCTGCGGCGGTAGCCTTCGTCGCCGGTACTCGTGAGCCCACGCAGGTCGGTGCTCTGTTCACGGTAACCCAGGCCGAAATAAGGCGCCAGCAATTGGCGGCCCAGTGGATAGTCCTTGCCACCAGTGATGCGGACTTCGGTGAGCACCTCTTCGTTCCCGCCTTTGTTACCGCGGCTGGCGCTTTTGTAGTTGACGCTGCCAAAGGCGTGGCGCGCGTCGGCGCCCCAGTACCAGTTGTCGGCCAGGGCCTGGGTGAAGCGGCCTGCCAGGCCGACCTTGTTGCCATCTTGTGTGTAGGCTGCGCTGCCCGCCCCGGCCTCGTAGCGTTGGTTCGAGATTTCAAACCCGAGTTCGCTGCTGTCGAGGGAGCGCAGGGAGACAGGCTGGGCCACCGCCGCGAGCGGCAGCAGAAGGGGGAGGAGCAGGGCGCGTGCGTTCATGGGTTCCCGTGGGCTTGCCACGGGAATTTAACAGCTTGCGCCGGTTCGTGAACAGGCGCTTAGCGCAATACCAGCACCGGGGTATGCGAGTGCGTCAGCACCTGCTGGGTCTCGCTGCCCAGCAGCAGGCGCTTGATGCCCTTGCGGCCGTGTGAAGCCATGACGATGAGGTCACACTTGTTCTTCTTCGCCGTGGCGATGATGGCCTCGCTGACCAGGTCCGATTTGACGACCACGGCCTTGGCGGTCAGGCCCTTGGTCTTGGCCGCCTTGGCCACGGCATCCACCACGGCCTGGCCCTGGCTGGCCCACTGCTTTTCGATCTTGTTGATGTCGCTGAGCGGCAGGGCCAGGCCGCCCTCGAAGTAGCTCTGGGGGTAACGCGGCACGACCTTGAGGGCCACCAGTTCGGCGCCGCTGAGCTGGGCCAGGCTGATGGCGCTGGTCACGGCCTTTTTGGAGAGGGTGCTGCCGTCGGTGGCGACGAGGATGCGTTGGTACATAGGATTCTCCTTGTGGTTTGAAACAGTTCCAGACTACGCCTGCGGTTCTGCTATGGTCTTGATCCATATCAAGGTGGAGGCGGGTACTGCCCGGTACGCTTGGTGTCCATGCAATCAGCCAGTCCTGCCGTGTCCGTGCAGCACATGCCGGTGCCGGGGAGTCTTGTGCCTGCGTCTGGTCTGTCGGTGCCCCAACGTGTCAAGGCGGCTGAGTCAGCCGGAGTCGGCCACTTGCTCGATGAGCCTGAGGCCTGGTCCGCCTTCAGCCGGCCGCTGGAGGGGCGCGCAGCTTGCTGGGAATCCCACCTCATGATCGAAGGTATGCACTGCGCTGTCTGTGCGCTGGCCGTGGAAGAGGCGCTGCGCAGCGTACCCGGTGTCAGCGAGGCCCATGTCAGCGCGGGCAGCTATCGCGCACGCGTTGTCTGGCAGGCCGATGCCGTGCTGCCCTCGGGCTGGATGGAGGCCGTGCGCCGTGCCGGCTACCGTGCCGTGCCGGCCAACGACGCCTTTGCCAGCGAGCGCCGTCGCCATGAGACGCGCCAGGCCCTGTGGCGCTGGCTGGTGGCGGGCTTCTGCATGATGCAGGTCATGATGTATGCGTGGCCGGCCTATGTGGCCGAGCCCGGCGACCTCACGATGGAGATGGAGCAGCTGCTACGCTGGGCCTCCTGGGTCATCACGCTGCCGGTCATGCTGTTTTCCTGCGGGCCCTTCTTCTCGGCCGCCTGGCGCGACATCTGGCAGCGGCGCATCAGCATGGACCTGCCCGTGGCCCTGGGCATGGCCATCACCTTTGCCGTCAGCACAGCTGGCACCTTCGAGCCGCAGGGCATCTTTGGCCGCGAAGTCTATTTCGACTCGCTGACCATGTTCGTCTTTTTCCTGCTCACGGGCCGCTGGCTGGAGCAGCGCCTGCGCGAACGCACGGCCGGCGCGCTGGACGCACTCATGAACCGCCTGCCCGACAGCGTGCTGCGCCAGCGCGCGGACGGCGAATTCGAGCGCGTGGCCGTGCGACGCATCCAGCCTGGCGACGTGCTGCGTGTGCTGCCCGGCGAGGCTTTCCCGGCCGATGGCACGGTCCTCGACGGTCAGACCCATGTGGACGAAGCCCTGCTCACGGGCGAGTCGTATCCCCTGCCGCGTGGCCCAGGCATGGTTGTGATCGCGGGCAGCCACAACCTCAGCGCTGCCGTGCGGGTGCGCGTGGACCGCACGGGTGCCGACACCCGTTTTGCCCAGATCGTGGGCCTGATGGAAGAGGCCGCCACCAGCCGCCCGCAACTGGCCCAGCTTGTGGACCGCCTGGCACGGCCCTTCCTCATTGGCGTGCTGCTGGCCGCGGTGGGTGCTGCGGTCTTTTGGTGGCCGCAGGACCCGGGCCACGCGCTCATGGTGGCTGTGGCCGTGCTCATCGTCACCTGTCCCTGTGCGCTTTCGCTGGCCACACCGGCGGCCATGCTGGCCGCTGCAGGCACGCTGGCGCGCAGGGGCGTGCTGGTGCGTCGGCTCGGTGCGCTGGAATCGCTGGCCCAGGCCGATCTCGTGGTCTTCGACAAGACAGGCACGCTCACACGTGACGCCCTGGTGCTGCAGGACGTGCATCTGCGTGAAGGTCTGAGCCGTGAGAGGGCCGTGGCACTGGCCGCGGCACTGGCCCACCATTCCTTGCATCCGGTGTCACGTGCCTTGCAGCTGGCGGGGCAGGGGGGGCCACAGTGGACGGCCCATGACGTGCAGGAGAACACCGGCCGTGGCCTGACAGGTGCGGTGCTAGAGCCGGGTGGTGCGGCGCATGCGCTGCGCCTGGGATCTGCGGTGCACTGCGGCGTGATCATCGACGTGCCGGCGGGACCCCACGCGGTGTTGGCCGACGCCTTGGGCTGGCTGGCCACCTTCGAATTCGGCGAAGACCTGCGCCCCGATGCACGTGCCACCGTGGCTGCTCTGCAGGCGCAGGGTGTCGAGGTGCAACTGCTCTCGGGTGACGCCGCGCCGGCCGTGGCACGTGTGGCGCAGCAGCTGGGCATCACCCAGGCGAGCGGCGCGAATACGCCACAGGACAAGCTGGCCGCTCTGCAGGCCGCCCAGCGTGCTGGTCATCACGTGGTCGTGGTGGGCGATGGACTCAACGACGGCCCGGCCCTGGCCGGCGCCCATGTGTCCTTCGCCTTCGGGCGGGCCGTGCCCCTGGCCCAGGCGCGTGCGGATTTTGTCGTGCTCGGGGAAAGGCTGGAGGACGTGAGTGCGGCCCTGCTGCTGGCCCGACGCACCCTGCGCATCGTGCGCCAGAACCTGGCCTGGGCCGTGGCCTACAACGCCGTCTGCGTGCCCCTGGCTGTGGCGGGCTGGATGCCGGCCTGGCTGGCCGGTCTGGGCATGGCGGCCAGCTCGCTGCTGGTGGTCCTGAATGCCCTGCGCCTGGCCGCTGGTGACCGCTTTTCCAAGGAGACCCGCTGATGGACATCCTCT
>CAUPRZ010000084.1:0-7842 GCA_963513855.1 uncultured Hylemonella sp. | reverse complement strand
CTTGCACTTCGGGCGGCTGGTCACGGTTGGCCTGCAGGCGGTTCAGGTCACCACCAGCGCAGAACAATGCGCCTTGGCCGGTGAGCACCACGCTGCGCACCTCGGGGTTGCTCTCGGCCACGCTCAGGGCTTCGACGCCGGCGGCATACATCTCGGGACCCAGGGCATTGCGGTGGCCCGGGTTGGAAAGGGTCAGCACCATGGTGCGGCCCTGGCTGGTGCTCAGCAGTTGTGCGCTCATGAAAAAAGAATCCTCCGCGCTGTGCGCTACGGTCATCGCTTTGGGAACGGCCCGGCGGTGATGGAGTTTCTCACGAAGTCTCAGTCTTCCTCGTGCAGCAGCGACAGGCCGATGGCCCCGCGCCGGCGCAGCCAGGGGCTGGGGCGATAACGCGGGTCGCCGTAGACGGTCTGCAGGTTGAACAGCACTTCCAACACATTGGTCGGGCCGTAGCGGTTGCCCATGGCCAGCGGGCCCAGGGGGTAGCCCAGGCCCAGCGTGACTGCGGTTTCCAGATCGGCGGGCGTGCAGATGCGCTGCTGGCAGATGTCGGAGGCGATGTTGACGATGTTGGCGACCACGCGTTGCGTCACGAAACCACCGCTGTCGCGGATCACGCTCACGGCTTTGCCGTCGCGGGCGAAGAGGGCGTGGGCGGCGTCGCGCATGTCGGCACGTGTGGCCGGGTTGGTGGCCAGCACACGGCGTTTTGTCACGGCGTCCTCGACCAGCAGGTCGATGCCCACGGTGCGCGCCGGGTCCAGGCGTTCGACCACGGCTACGGTGCTGACGTCGAAGCCCAGGGGCGCGACCAGGGTCAGGGCCTGCGGCGAGGGGCTCTGGCCCGTCTCGATCTTCGCGCCCAGGTCCTTGAGCAACTGGTAAAGCTCGGCACGGCGTGTGGCGCGTGTCGAAACCCAGACGGGCGGCAGCTCGCCCACCTGGGGTGTGGGCGGTTCCGGCGCGACCTGGGCGACGTTCTTGTCGTAACGGTAGAAGCCTTCCCCCGTCTTGCGGCCCAGCACACCACCGGCCAGGCGCTGTGCAGTGATCACGCTGGGGCGGTAGCGCGGCTCCTCGTAGTACTGGTGGTAGATGGACTCCATGACCGGGTGCGAGACATCGAGCGCCGTGAGGTCCATGAGCTCGAAGGGGCCGAGCTTGAAGCCGGCCTGGTCGCGCAGGATGCGGTCGATGGTGGCGTAGTCGGTCACGCCCTCGCTCACAATGCGCAGCGCCTCGGTGCCGTAACCGCGGCCCGCGTGGTTGACGATAAAACCCGGCGTGTCCTGCGCCGTTACGGGCGTGTGGCCCATCTGGCGCGCGTAGTCCGAGAGCGCGGTGCAGATGGCCGCATCGGTCTTGAGCCCGGCGATGACTTCCACCACCTTCATCACGGGCACCGGATTGAAGAAGTGATAACCGGCCACACGCTGCGGGCGTTGCAGCCTGGCGGCGATGGCGGTGATGGAAAGGGAAGAGGTGTTGCTGGCGAGCACGGCGTCGGCACGCACGAAGCCTTCGAGTTCGGCGAACAGCGCGGCCTTGACCTCGAGCTTTTCGACGATGGCCTCAATGATCAGGTCGCAGTTCGCGAGATCCTGCAGGCTGGCAGCGGACCGCAGCCGCTCCTTGTGGGCAGTGGCTGCGGCAGGGTCCAGGCGACCTTTTTCGACCTGTTTGTCCCATTGCTCGGCGATGGCCTGCCGGGCTGCAGCGACGGCTGCCGGCTGCTGGTCGTAGAGGGTCACGGTGCTGCCGGCCTGGGCAGCGATCTGGGCGATGCCGCGGCCCATGGCGCCGGTGCCGACGACGGCGATGTGTGCGTAGATGGCTTGCATGGGCGGCATTATCCAGTGCCGGTACCTGGCATAGAGTCACCTGCCGGACTGCGTGTGCTCTGCTCCTCTGAGAGACTTCAGGGACTGGATTCTGAAATCAACACCCGAGGTGACACGATGACATTGAAGCTCTGCGGTTTTGCCGCCAGCAATTATTTCAACAAGGTGAAGCTGCAACTGCTGGAAAAGGAGGTGCCCTTCGAGGAGGAGCGGGTCTGGACGGGTAATACCCATCCCCTGCTGATGGATCGTTCTCCCATGGGCAAGGTACCCTTTCTCGACACGCCATCCGGCCCGATTTCCGAATCCAGCGCCTGCGCGGAGTACATCGAGACGGTCTATCCCCAGCGGCCTCTGCTGCCCGCTGATCCTTACGCCGCCGCCAAGGTGCGGGAGTTGATCATCTACATGGAATTGCATCTGGAGCTGGTGGCGCGCGAGTTGTACGCCGAAGCCTTTTTTGGTGGCAAGGTTAGCGATGGCCTCAAGGAACGCACCCGCAAGCTCTTGCTCAAGGGTGTCAATGGCTTTACCAAGCTGGTGAAGTTCTCGCCCCATGTGGCGGGGGTGGAGTTCACGCTGGCGGATTGTGCGGCGGTGACCCATCTGCCCCTGGTGTCCAGCGCGAGCAAGATCATCTATGGTGACGATGTGTTGGCGGGCCTGCCCGTGCGTGATTACCTCAAGGCCATGAACGCACGGCCCCATGTGCAGACGGTCAACGCGGACCGCAAGACCAGTACCGAGCAGATGCTGGCCAAGCTCGCGGCCAAGCCGGCCTGAGTCAGCGCTGGACCTTCAGCGCCTCCGGGTTGGCGATATTGCTCGGCTGCCCCTGGATGAAGTTGACGATGTTGTCAAAGGCGGTGCCGAAATAAAGTTCGTAGCTTTCCTGCTCGACATAACCGATGTGCGGCGTGCAAATGCAGTTTTCCAGGCGCAGCAGGGCGTGACCCTGCAGGATGGGCTCGGACTCGAAGACGTCAATGGCAGCCATGCCGGGGCGGCCGTGGTTGAGTCCATTGATCAGTGCATCCGGTGCGACGAGCTCGGCGCGTGAGGTGTTGACCAGCAGCGACGTGGGCTTCATGAGCGCCAGGTCCGCCGGGGTGACGATGCCACGCGTCGCATCGTTCAAACGCAGGTGCAGGGTCAGCACGTCGCTTTGCTGAAAAAATTCTTCGCGGCTGGCGGCTGCCTCGTAACCGTCCTGAACAGCTTTCTCACGCGAGGGCTCACGGCCCCAGACCAGCACACGCATGCCGAACACGCGGCCGTAGCTGGCCAGGAGCTGGCCGATCTTGCCGTAGCCCCAGATGCCCAGGGTCTTGCCGCGCAGCACCGTGCCCAAACCAAAATTGGTCGGCATGGCCGCGGACTTGAGGCCGGACTGCTGCCAGGCCCCGTGCTTGAGGTTGCCGATGTACTGCGGCAGGCGGCGCATGGCGGCCATGATCAGCGCCCAGGTCAGTTCGGCCGGTGCCACCGGTGAACCCGTGCCTTCGGCCACGGCGATGCCGCGCTCGGTGCAGGCTGCGATGTCGATATGGTTGCCGATGCGACCGGTCTGGGCGATGAGCTTGAGGCGGGGCAGTTTCTCGATCAGCTGGCGCGTGATGGGTGTGCGTTCCCGGATCAGCACCAGCACCTCAGCATCCCGCAGGCGGATCGAGAGTTGGCCCAGTCCCTTGACCGTGTTGGTGTAGATCTTGGGGGAGAAATCGGCCAGCTTGCTGGCGCAGGCTAGCTTGCGGACGACGTCTTGGTAGTCGTCGAGGATGACGATATTCATGCCGCTATTGTGCCCTGCGGTCGGGCTGGGACTAACCCCTAGGCTTGCACTTGCACCCGGGGGTATGGCTGCACATCAGGCGGCTTCGCAGGCGGCCAGGCGGTCGAGTTCGGCGCAGACGTCGGCCATGCGGCCCGAGATCACCATGCGGCCGACCTGGGAGCGGGGCTGGCCGGCTTCCATGACGCGCAGCACACGCAGGGGGCGCTGCACCGGGCGGCTGTTGCGCACGATGGCAGCCGACGTGTTGTTGCAGGGCAGTGTGGGCGTGCTGGTGACAGCGCGTTGCGGCGTGGTGGCAGACAGCCGGCGCAGCAGCTTGTACAGAGGTGACCAGAGAGCGTAGGTGGCGGACCAGGCGGAATTCATGGCGGTACTTTCAGAAGCTGCGCGCAGCGTTCACATGAGCATGGTGTTGCGGATCAGGCCCACGGCCAGGCCTTCGATCTCGAAGGGGTCACCGGGCTCGACCACGATGGTCTGGTAGTCCGGGTTCTCGGGCAGCAGCTCGATCAGGTGCTTGTTGCGGCGGAAACGCTTGACCGTGACCTCGTCGCCCAGGCGGGCCACGACGATCTGACCGTTTTTGGCGTCCTTGGTGGACTGCACGGCCAGCAGGTCACCGTCCATGATGCCGGCGTCACGCATGGACATGCCGCGCACCTTGAGCAGGTAGTCGGGTTTGCGCTGGAACAGCGAGCTTTCGACGTAATAGGTCTGGTCCACATGCTCCTGCGCGAGAATCGGTGAACCGGCAGCGACGCGCCCGATCAGGGGCAGGGCCAGCTGGGACAGATCCGGCATGGGCAGGGAGAATTGCTTGATGCGCGACTCGTTGATCGAGCGCAGGGCATCACCTTGCAGACGGATGCCGCGTGAGGTGCCGCTGACCAGTTCGATCACGCCCTTGCGTGCCAGGGCCTGCAAGTGCTCTTCGGCGGCGTTGGCCGACTTGAAGCCGAGTTCGGTGGCAATCTCGGCGCGCGTGGGGGGCGCACCGGTGCGCGCGATGGCGCTCTGGATCAGGTCCAGAATCTGCTGCTGGCGGGCGGTCAGCTTGATCGGGTACTGCGGCAGGTCCATGGCATGACTCCTGTGAGCGGGGCTGGTCAAGCGCTACTGTCTTGATATCCAGTAACTGTATTTTTAACCAGTTTCAAAAGAAATGCAAGCGGGTACACAAAAAATCGTGGTTTTGGGCACAGGCGGCACCATCGCCGGCCTGGCGCAGGGGGCGGCAGAGGGGCGTTATCGCGCGGCACAGAAGTCCGTGGGCGATCTGCTGACCGGTGTGGCGGTGCCCCCGGGTGTGACGGTCCAGGTCGAGCAGGTGGCCCAGATCGACAGCAAGGACATGGACCTGACCGTCTGGCAGGCGCTGCTACGGGCCTGCCGGGCGCATCTGGCCCAGGCGGACGTGCGGGGCCTGGTCATCACGCATGGCACCGACACGCTGGAAGAAACAGCCTGGCTGCTGCAGGCCCTGCTGGCACCGCGCAAGCCCCTGGTATTGACCTGCGCCATGCGCCCGGCCGACGCGCCCGATGCCGATGGTCCGCGCAACCTGGCCGATGCCTTGGCTGTGGCCGCTGATCCCGAGGCCCAAGGTGTGCTGGTCGTCTGTGCTGGTCGTATCCTGGGCGCGCAGGAGGTGCAGAAGGTGCACAGCTCCCGGCTCGATGCTTTCAGCTCGGGCGAGGCGGGCGACATCGGCCGTGTGCAGGCGGGGCGGGTGCAGTGGCTACGTGAGCAAGCGGCGGCAAGCGCTGTGGGGGCCCTGGAGGCCGTGCTCGCTGCGAGTGCCCTGCCACGTGTGGAGATCGTGCTCAGCCATGCAGCGGCCAGCGGCGCCATGCTGGATGTTTTGATGGACACCGAAACCGCTGCCCGCCACGGTGCTGCGCCCCTGCGTGGCCTGGTGCTCGCGGGCACGGGCGGCGGCACACTGCACCATGCGATCGAGGCCGCAGCCCGGCGCGCCCAGGCGGCGGGGGTGCGTGTGGTCCGCACGACACGCTGCGTCGACGGCATGCTGCAGCCCCGCGCGGGCGACGAATTCCCTGTGCTGCCGCTGGGCCCGGTCAAGGCGCGGCTGGCGCTGATGCTGGGTCTGCTGGCGTCTTGAGATGTTGGACAGCCTGCAATCCAGCACCTGGGCCTACCCGGCCCTGGAGGTTGTGCATCTTTTTGGCATCGCGCTCATGCTGGGCAATCTGGTGCTGCTGGAGCTGCGCGTCTTCGGCCTGGGGGTGACCCTGCCGGTGCAGGCCCTGGCACGGCTCAGTCTGACGCTGGCGCTCGTTGGTTTTGGGCTGGCGGCGGCCTCGGGTCTGCTGATGTTTGTCACCCAGCCGGCCGAACTCTTGGCGAACCGGGTTTTCACCCTCAAGATGCTGCTGTTATTGCTGGCGGCGTGTAATGCGGGTTGGTTCCATGGACGTGGCTCGCTGCACAAGCTCGACACCCTGGCGCGGGTGCAACTGGCCCTGTCCACCCTGATCTGGCTGGCCGTGCTGACCTGCGGCCGCTGGATCGCTTATTACTGAGGAGAGACGCATGCAAAGACGTACCGTCATGAGCCTGGTGCTGCTGCCGGGCCTGTTGCCGCTGGCGCGCGCGCACCACGGCTGGAGCAGCTTCGACCAGGACCGGCCCCTTTACCTGCAGGGCCGTGTGCAAAGCGTGCGCTGGCAGAACCCGCATGCCGAGCTCATGCTGGAGCTGCCCGCGAGCCTGAGCCTGCCGGCCGATCTGGCGCAACGCACGCTGCCTGCGCAGACCGCGCCGGTGGAGGGCAAGGCCTTGCTGGCCAAGGCCCAGCTGCCGCGACGCAAGGACAGGCGTTGGGAGATCGAGCTCGCGCCGCTTTCGCGCATGCAGGCCTGGAACGTGACACCGCTCAAGGTAGGCGACGAAATCGGCGTGCTGGGCTTCACCTTCGAGGACGAGAAGGGTGAGGCCATCCTACGGGTCGAGTATCTGTTCGTTGGGGCCAAGGCTTACGGCCTGCGCTCTAGCCCGGCCTGAAGCTCAGACCGTGGAAATGAAAACGCCCTGCAGTGCAGGGCGTTGTTGTGAGTGCGCGTGGCTCAGCTCAGGGCTTGCAGCGCGCGTGCGGTGATCTCTTCCACGCTACCCATGCCGCTGATGGCGCGGTACTTGGGCGCGGCAGCCGGCTCTTTCTGGGCCCAGCTGCTGTAGTAGTCCACCAGCGGGCGGGTCTGGGCGCTGTAGACGTCCAGGCGCTTCTTCACGGTTTCTTCCTTGTCGTCCTCGCGCTGCACCAGCGCTTCACCGGTCACGTCGTCCTGGCCGGCCACCTTGGGCGGGTTGAACTTGACGTGGTAGATGCGGCCCGAGGCCGGGTGGGAACGACGGCCGCTCATGCGTTCGATGATGGCCTCGAAGGGCACGTCGATCTCCAGCACATAGTCCAGCTTCACGCCGGCGGCCTTCATGGCGTCGGCCTGGGGCAGGGTGCGGGGGAAGCCGTCGAAGAGGAAACCCTTCGCGCAGTCGGGCTGGGCGATCCGTTCCTTGACCAGGTTGATGATCAGGTCGTCGCTGACCAGTGCGCCGGATTCCATCACGGCCTTGGCCTGCAGGCCCAGCGGTGTGCCGGCCTTGACGGCGGCGCGCAGCATGTCGCCGGTCGAGATCTGGGGGATGCCGAACTTCTTGCAGATGAAGGCCGCTTGCGTGCCCTTGCCGGCGCCGGGGGCGCCCAACAGGATCAGTCTCATGAATATCCTCGGATGAATTGGAGTTGTCAGTCAGTGGCGGCACCATCCCGGTGCGCCGACCTCGCTAAGGCGAGGATAGCATGTCGTCACCTGAATGAAACTTACAGCCGGCCCGAGGAAACCCGGTGTCAACCGGCTCAGGACGCCAACAGCCGGCGCACCCGTTCCAGATCCTCGGGCGTGTCCACGCCGGCACCCGGGGCCTGCTGCGTCACGTGCACGGCGATGCGGTGGCCGTGCCACATGGCACGCAACTGCTCCAGGGCCTCGGTGACTTCGATCGGTGCCTGCGGCAGCTTGGGGAACTGGCGCAGAAAACCCACGCGGTAGCCGTAGATCCCGATGTGGCGCAGCGGTGCGGGGTTGGGCAGGGTGGTGACACCCTGCGCAAAACCGTCACGCCACCAGGCGCTGGGCGCGCGGCTGAAGTACCGGGCCAGGTCGCGCGCATCGAGCACGACCTTG
>CAUPRZ010000083.1:0-7850 GCA_963513855.1 uncultured Hylemonella sp. | reverse complement strand
GAAGTACTTGTTCTGGTAGTCGTAGTTGCCGTCGGGCGCCACGATGCGGATCACCGGCAGTGCACGCGCCTGCGCCCCGCTGCCCAGCACGGGCACCGTGACTTCCTCGCCGCTGATGAACTGCTCACACAGCACCTGTTCGTCCACCTGAGCGGCCCGGACATAGGCCTCGTCGCACTGGCCCACAGTCAGCACCTTGGTGAGGCCGATGGACGAGCCCTCGCGTGCGGGCTTGACGATCATGGGGCTGCCCAGATCCGCCAGAGCGGCACGCGTGTCGGCGGCGCTGCGCACGTTTTTCCAGCGCGGCGTGGACAGGCCCTCGGCCAGCCAGATGCGTTTGGTCATGACCTTGTCGATCGCGATGGCCGAGGCCATCACACCCGAGCCCGTGTAGGGTATGCCCAGCAACTCAAGGGCGCCCTGCACCGTGCCGTCCTCGCCAAAACGGCCGTGCAGCGCGATGAAACAACGCGCATAACCCTCACGCTTGAGCTCCGACAGATCACGCTGTGCCGGGTCAAAGGCGTGCGCATCCACGCCGCGCGACTGCAGCGCCTGGAGCACACCGGTGCCCGACATGATGGAGATGTCGCGCTCGGCGGAGGCTCCGCCCAAAAGCACGGCAACTTTGCCTAGATTCACGCTGTCCTCTTTCACTTCTTCACAGATCCTTGTTGCTCAACCACCTTGGAGGGCACGCCACCGATGGAGCCCGCCCCCATGCACATGACGACATCGCCGTCACGTGCGTTGTCCAGAATCGCCTGCGGCATGGCCGCGATCTCGTCCACAAAAACCGGTTCGACCTTGCCCGCCACGCGCAGCGCGCGCGTCAGGCTGCGGCCATCGGCCGCCACGATGGGCGCCTCGCCCGCGGCATAGACCTCGCTCAGCAGCACGCTGTCGGCCTCGGCGATGACCTTGACGAAATCCTCGAAACAGTCGCGCGTGCGTGTGTAACGGTGCGGCTGAAAGGCCAGCACGAGCCGGCGCCCCGGGAAGGCGCCGCGCGCCGCGGCCAACGTGGCGGCCATCTCCACCGGGTGGTGGCCGTAATCGTCGATCAGCGTGAAGTGGCCGCCGTCCTTGGCGGCGATTTCGCCGTAGCGCTGGAAACGCCGACCCACACCCTTGAACTCGGCCAGGGCCTTGAGCAGCGCCGCATCCGACACATCGAGTTCAGCCGCCACCGCAATCGCCGACAGGGCGTTGAGCACGTTGTGGCGACCCGGCAGATTGAGCACCACATCCAGGTCTGGCAGCACCACGCCGTTGCGCCGTTGCACAGTGAAGTGCATCTGCCCATCCACCGCACGCACGTTGATGGCGCGTACCTGGGCGTTTTCGTCGAAGCCGTAGCTCGTGATCGGACAGTTGACCTCGGAGACGATCTCGCGCACCGCCGCGTCGTCGGTACAGAGGATGGCCGTGCCATAGAAGGGCATGCGGTGCAGGAAGTCGACGAAGGCCTTCTTCAGGTTGCCGAAGTCGTGCCCGTAGGTTTCCATGTGGTCGGCGTCGATATTGGTCACGACGGCCATCACGGGCATGAGATTCAGGAAGGAGGCGTCACTTTCGTCGGCCTCGACCACGATGTAGTCGCCACTACCCAGACGTGCATTGGCATTGGCGCTGTTGAGACGACCGCCGATCACAAAGGTCGGATCCAGGCCGGCCTCGGCCAGCACGCTGGCCACCAGGCTGGTCGTCGTGGTCTTGCCATGCGTGCCCGCGATGGCGATGCCCTGCTTGAGGCGCATCAGTTCGGCCAGCATCACGGCGCGCGGCACCACGGGAATCTTCTTCTCGCGTGCGGCCAGGACTTCCGGGTTGTCCGACTTGACGGCGGTAGAAGTCACGACCGCGTCGGCGCCAGCGATGTTGCTGTCCGCATGGCCCACCTGGGTTTGGATGCCCAGGGCCGCCAGCCGCTTGAGCGTGGCGCTGTCGGCCAGGTCGGAGCCCGAGATGACGTAGCCCAGGTTGTGCAACACCTCGGCGATACCGGACATGCCGGCGCCGCCCAGGCCCACAAAGTGGATGTGTTTGATCGCGTGTTTCATCGTGCCAGCTCCTCGCAGGCGGCCACCACCTGGGCGGTGGCGTCGGTCTTGGCCAGCTGCTGTGCGCGTTCGGCCCAACGCAGCAAGGTGGCGCGGTCCGTGGTCTGCAGCAGTTCAGCCAGTTGTTCGGGGTTCATGTCCTTCTGCGGCAGCAGCAGGCCCGCGCCCTGGTCCACCAGAAAACGGGCGTTGGTCGTCTGGTGGTCGTCCACCGCCGCCGGGAAAGGCACAAAAACGGCCGCGGCACCCACGGCCGCAATCTCGGTCACCGTGCTCGCACCGGCGCGGCAGACGATGAGGTCGGCGGCGGCAAAAGCCTGGGCCGTGTCCTCGATAAAGGGCGTGAGTTCAGCCAACACGCCGGCCGCTGCATAACTGGCGCGCAACGCGTCGATCTGCGCCGCGCCGCTCTGATGGGTCACCTGCGGACGCTGCGCCGCGGGGATCAGGGCCAGGGCCCGCGGCACCGTATCGTTGAGCGCCTTCGCGCCCAGGCTGCCACCCACCACCAACAGGCGCAGCGGCCCGCTGCGCCCGGCAAAACGCTGGGCCGGTGTCGGCTGCTGCAGGAAAGCCGCGCGCAGAGGGTTGCCCACCCACTGTGCTTTTTTCATGGCGCCGGGGAAGGCGCTGTAGACACGGTCGGCCACACCGGCCAGCACCTTGTTGGCCATGCCCGCCACGGAGTTCTGCTCGTGCAGGACCAAGGGTTTGCCCAGCAGCACACCCATCATGCCGGCGGGGAAGGTGATGTAGCCGCCCAGGCCGATCACCACATCGGGTTTCACACGACGGATCACCCCCAGGCTCTGCCAGAAGGCCTTGAGCAGGCGCAGGGGCAACAGGGCCAGGGTGAGCGACCCCTTGCCGCGCACACCGCCGAACTCGACCGACTCCAGGGCGAAACCACGCGGCGGCACGAGCCGGCCTTCCATGTTCGCGGCATTGCCCAGCCAGTGCACACGCCAGCCACGCTCACGCAGGGCTTCGGCCACGGCCAGGCCCGGGAAGATATGACCGCCCGTACCGCCCGCCATCACCAATGCACAGCGTTCGGTCATGACCGCCCCCCATGCATCAATTGGCGATTCTCATAGTCGATCCGTAGCACGATGGCGACGGCGACCAAGTTCATCAGGATGGCCGAGCCGCCATAGCTCATGAAAGGCAGCGTCAGGCCCTTGGTCGGCAGGGCACCGAGGTTCACGCCCATATTGATGAAGGCCTGGAAGCCGATCCACACGCCCACGCCCTGGGCCACCAGGCCGGCGAAGACGCGGTCCAGCGCAATGGCCTGGCGGCCGATATGCATGACACGGCGGGTCAGCCAGAAGAACATCGTGACGATGGCCAGCACACCGACCAGGCCGAACTCCTCGCCGATCACGGCGAGCAGGAAGTCGGTGTGGGCCTCGGGCAGCCAGTGCAGTTTCTCGACACTGCCACCCAGGCCCACGCCGAAGATCTGTCCGCGCCCGAAGGCGATCAGCGAGTGTGAGAGCTGATAACCCTTGCCCAGGGTGTGGCGCTCGTCCCAGGGATCGAGGTAGGCAAAGATACGCTCGCGCCGCCATTCACTGAGCGCGATCATCAGCACAAAGGCCACCAGCAGGATGGCGGCGATGAGGAAAAACATGCGCGCGTTGACGCCACCCAGGAAAAGAATGCCCATGGCGATGACCGCGATCACCATGAAGGCGCCCATATCGGGCTCGGCCAGCAGCAGCACACCGATCAAGGCCACGGCCGCACCCATGGGCGCCACGGCGCGGAAGAAATGCTCCTTCACGTCCATCTTGCGCACCATGTAGTCGGCCGCGTAGAGCAGCACGGCCAGCTTGGCCAGCTCCGAGGGCTGGAAGTTCATCACCCCCAGCGCGATCCAGCGCCGCGCGCCGTTGACGCCCTTGCCTATGCCCGGGATCAGCACCGCCACCAGCAGCACCAGCGAGCCCAGCAGCAGCCAGGGCGCGAGCTTCTCCCAGCGCGCCATGGGAATCTGGAAGGCGATCAGCGCCGCGACAAAGGCCACCACCAGCGCCAGCAGGTGCCGCGTAAGGAAATGCGTGTGCGCGTAGCGCGAGAACTTGGGGTTGTCGGGCAGGGCGATGGAGGCCGAATAGACCATCACCAGCCCCCAGGCCAGCAGCGCCACCACGACCCAGACCAGCGCCAGGTCGAAGTCCGACAGGCGCACGGGCTGGCTGCCACTGCGCCCATAACCCTGCGGCCCCAGGCGCACGGGCAAGGCATCGGCTGCCGGCGCGCCGCCGAACCAGCCACGGATGCGTTGCGCCATGGCAGTCATGCAGTGACCCCCACGCTTGTCACTGCGTGTACTGCGCTGCCCCCCGAGGGGGCCTTCACGCCTTGGGACGGCCCTGCGGCGTTCATGCCAGCCCCCCATCATCCGACAGCGCCTGCACCGCTTCGACGAAAACACGCGCACGGTGCTCGTAGTTGTCGAACATGTCGAAACTTGCGCAGGCAGGCGACAGCAGCACGGCGTCGCCCGGTCGGGCCTGGGCCTGGGCCTGGCTCACGGCTTCGGGCAGGCTGGCGGCGTCGAACAGCGGCACGCCCGTGCCCTGCACGGCCGCACGGATGGCCTGTGCATCGCGACCGATCAGCACCACCGCACGCGCATGGCGCTGCACCGGCGCATAAAGCGGCGCGAAGTTCTGGCCTTTGCCCTCGCCACCGAGGATGACCACCACACGACGCTCGACACCCAGGCCGTTGAGGGCCGCGACGGTCGCGCCCACATTCGTGCCCTTGCTGTCGTCGAAGTACTCCACCCCGTTCACGATGGTCACGGGTTCCACACGGTGGGGCTCGCCGCGGTATTCCCGCAGGCCGTAAAGCATGGGGCCTAGGGCGCAGCCCGCGGCCTGGGCCAGGACCAGCGCCGCCAGGGCATTGGTGGCGTTGTGACGTCCGCGGATGCGCAGGGCGTCGGCCGGCATCAGGCGCTGGATGAAGATCTCCTCTTCTTCACCCTTTTTGCGTTTCTGCGTTTCGTCGGCCTCCTGCGCACGCACCAGCCAGGCCATGCCGTTGACCAGTTCGATGCCGTAGTCGCCCGGGCGCTGCGGCATGTCGGCGCCAAAGGTCACGTGATCCCGGTACTTCGGTTTTTGCAGCTTGGCCCGCACAGGCTCGGGCAGCAGGGCCATGACGGCCGTGTCGTCCCGGTTGAGCACGATCAGCCCCTGGCTGCCGAAGATGCGCGCCTTGGCCGCGCCATAGGCGCTCATGTCGCCGTGCCAGTCCAGATGGTCCTGCGTGAGGTTGAGCAGCACCGAGGCCGTGGGCTCGAAACCCGACACGCCATCGAGCTGGAAGCTGGACAGCTCCAACACCCAGACCTCAGGCATGCTGCCCGATTCCAGCTGCTGCGTCAGTACGTCCAGCAGATTGGGGCCGATATTGCCGGCCACGGCCACACGTTTGCCGGCCAACTCGACCAGCTGACCTGTCAGTGCCGTTGTCGTGGTCTTGCCGTTGGTTCCTGTGACCGCCAGCACCTTGGGCGCATAAGCGCGTTCGGCCTGCAGCTCGCGCAGGGCGGCGGCGTACAGATCGAGCTCGCCGCCCGTCCACAGGCCCATGGCCTGCGCCGCCAACCAAACCGGCGCCACGGCTGCGGGTGAGAGCCCCGGGCTCTTGAAAACGGCGCGGATGTCCTGTCCTTCGACCAGGCCGGCCTCAAAAGCACCGGCGCGGAAAGCCACCTGCGGCAGTTCGGCCTGCAGCTGCGCCAGCTGGGGCGGTGCCTCGCGTGTGTCGGCCACGGTGACGCGCGCGCCCTGGCGCACACACCAGCGCACCATGGCCAGGCCGGAGGCGCCCAGGCCCAGCACCAGCACATGCCGATCTCGCAGCAGAGACACCGGCACCACGGCAAGCGCCTCATCTTCCACGGGCGGCTCGACATCTGCGGGCTCGGTGTGGGCCTCTGACGGCGTCTCGGACGGCGCGGCGGATTCGGTCGGGGCCACATCGGCAAACAGCTGGGCCACAAAGGCCTTGGCATCCTGCGCGGCCGTCAGGGTCTCGGGCAGCGTGCGCTTGGCCTTGCCACTCGGCGGCACCAGCAGTTCAGCCGGCACATCGGCGACTGGCTCCACCGGCGGCACATCCGACGGCTCTGCGCCCGGCAAAGACACCGAAGCCGCCTCGTCCTGAGGCGGCACCGGTGGTGGCAGATCGTCGGGGATTTCGTTTTCGTTCATCGCAATTTCAAGGTCGACAGACCGACCAGGCACAGCAGCATGGTGATGATCCAGAAGCGCACGACCACCTGGGTCTCCTTCCAGCCGCTTTTCTCGAAGTGGTGGTGCAGCGGCGCCATCTTGAAAAAGCGCCGCCCTTCGCCGTATTTCTTTTTCGTGTACTTGAACCAGCTCACCTGCAGCATCACGCTCAGGGCCTCAGCCACAAAGATGCCCCCCATGATTGCCAGCACGATTTCCTGCCGCACGATCACGGCGATGGTCCCCAGCGCCCCGCCCAGGGCCAGCGCACCCACATCGCCCATGAAGACCTGGGCCGGATGGGTGTTGAACCAGAGAAAGGCCAGGCCCGCACCGGCCATGGCCGAACAGAAGATCAGCACCTCACCCGAGCCCGCGATGTAGGGGAAAAACAGGTACTTGGAATAGACAGTGCTGCCCGTCACGTAGGCGAACACGCCCAGGGCCGAACCGACCATGACCACCGGCATGATGGCCAGGCCATCCAGGCCGTCGGTCAGATTGACCGCATTGCTCGCGCCCACGATGACCAGGTAGGTCAGCACGACAAAGCCGATCACGCCCAGGGGGTAGGTGACTTGTTTGAAGAAGGGAAGCAGCAAGTCGGCTTTCGCCGGCAGTTCGATCGAGAAACCCGAGCGAACCCAGTTCATGAAAAGCTCCCACACGCCCTGGTTGCTGCTGCCAGAAATCGAAAAGAGGAGATAAAAAGCCGCGATCAAGCCGACCAGCGACTGCCAGAAATATTTTTCGCGCGAACGCATGCCTTCCGGGTCCTTGTTGACCACCTTGCGCCAGTCGTCCACCCAGCCGATGGCGCCGAAGCCCAGCGTGACCCCGAGCACGATCCAGACAAAACGGTTGGACCAGTCGAACCACAGCAGGGTCGAGATGCCGATGGCCATGAGGATGAGCACACCGCCCATGGTGGGCGTGCCGCTCTTGGACAGATGCGTCTCCATGCCGTAGCCACGTACCGGCTGGCCGATCTTGAGCGCGGTGAGGCGGCGGATCACCCAGGGGCCGGCCACGAGACCGATCAGCAGCGCCGTCATCGCGGCCATCACAGCGCGGAAGGTCAGGTACTGGAAGACCCGGAAGTAGCCGAACTCCGGCGAGAGGGTCTGGAGCCACTGGGCCAGGCTAAGCAGCATGATGTTCTTCCTTGTTCTGTTCGGCGTGGGCGCTCACGGCCTGCACCACGCGTTCCATGCGCATGAAACGCGAGCCCTTGACGAGCACGCTGGCCGTCGCAGGCAGGGCCTGCAGCACGGCGGCATTGAGCGTCTCGGCATCGGCAAAGTGCCGTGCGCCGGAAAATTGCGCCGCGCTCTGCGCGGTCTGCTCACCCAGGGTGTAGAGCTGCTCGATGCCCTGGGCGCGCGCATAGGCGCCCACCTCGGCATGGAAACGCGGCCCTTCGTTGCCCACTTCGCCCATATCGCCCAACACCAGCAGGCGCGGGCCCGGCAGGCCGGCCAGCACCTCGATGGCCGCGCGCACCGAGTCGGGGTTGGCGTTGTAGGTG
>CAUPRZ010000082.1:0-7855 GCA_963513855.1 uncultured Hylemonella sp. | reverse complement strand
GCCGCCTCGACCCGGCGCAACGCGCCATGCTGCGCGCACGCCTGGCCAGCTCGGGTTTCGACCCGCGCCTGGCCTGGGCTGAGCGGCAACGCCGCCAGCAGGACATCTTGCGTGTGCTGCAGGAACACCGCAGCGGCGATCGCCCCGCCCACATCAAGGCCGAGATGCTGGCCCTGGTGCAGCGCAGCCTGGAGCCCCCGGACCCGGCCATGCGCGCCGGCTATGAGCAGATGCTGCGCGATGGCTGCCGCAGCCTGGCCGAACTGCACAACGGCAGCAGCCCGGAACAGAAGCAGCGCCTGAGCAACAGGCTGCTGGCCTACGAGAACGACGTGTTGGCCCTGATCGCCGTGCGCTGAGCACTGGCCCTGTCAGCAGGCCTGGGCGAGAATGGCAGAACTTGCCCTCCAGGAAAACACCATGCCCACCACCCTGCGCTCACTCCTACGCTCCTGCCTGCTGGGCGGCCTGTTGCTCACGGGCACAGCCCAGGCCCAGACTGCCTCCCCGCTGTCCGAACTCAAGCTCTTCAAGACCCAGCCGCCAGGCCAGGGCCTGTGGCGTATGGAGCTGGTCTCCAGCGACGACCCACGGCTGTCCCTGGGTGCGGCCGCCATGGGCCAGGCCGCCATGTGCATGGATGTGGCCAAACAGGTGTCCAAAAACACCCCCGCCGACAACCCCCAATGCACGCCCAAGATCCTGCGCAACACCGACACGCAGGCCGAAGTCGAGGTGAGCTGCAAGGATGGCACAAATTCCCGCATGCTCATGACCCGCGAGAGCGAAAAGAGCTATCTGATGGACACCACCATCAGCAAGGATGGCCAACCGCGCAACATCAAGATCCGCTACACCCATGCCGGCGCCTGCAAGGGCGACACCATGATGCAGTTCGACAAGAACAGCCCCATGTGCAAGCAGATGGACCCGGCCAGGATGCTGGCCGGCTGCGCCCGGCTGCCAGAGACCTCGCGCGCGGCTTGCGAGCAGCAGATCAAGGGGATGGCCGCGGCCTGTCAGTGAGGCCCGAGCCCTGGCCTGCGCCTACTTGATGCTGGCGCGCACGCGCTCAATCTCGCTCTTGTACAGTTTCACCAGCACCGGATCGTAGTTACTGATCAGCGCGTCTATGGCCGGCTGGGACAGTTCGCGCATGCGTGCCAGGGTCGCGGCCGGTACTTCATTGATCAGCATGCCTTTGGCGGCCAGTTCCTTGCGGGCAACGGCCTCGGCATCCCGGCTGACCTTGCGTTGATAGACGCCCGCTTCCAGGGCGCTGTCACGGATGATCTTCTGCTCCTCCGCAGAGAGCCGGTCCCAGAGCTTCTTGCTGATCGCCACCGGGTTGGCGGTATAGACGTGGTTGCTGATGCTCAGGTATTTCTGAACCTCATAAAAGCGGCTGCTCAGGATCACGGCCGAAGGATTTTCCTGGGCATCCATGGCGCGCGATTCCAGCGCGCCATAAAGCTCCGGAAATGCCATCGGGACAGGATTGGTGCCGATCGCCTCGAAGCTCTTCAGGAACATCGGGTTGGGGATCACCCGGATCTTCAGGCCCTTGAGGTCTTCGAGCTGGACGATAGGCCGACGGCTGTTGGTGAAGTGCCGGAAACCCGTTTCCCAGAAGCCCAGACCGATCAGGCCTTTTTCAGGAAGTTTGGCCTCGAGTGCCTGACCAAAGGGGCCAGCCAGCAGTGCGTCCACCTGCTCGGCCTTCGAGAAAGAGAAAGCGATGTCCAGCAAGGTGAACTCGCGAACCACGCCACCCATGGTGGAGGCCGAGAGTTGCGTCATGTCCTGGACACCCCCTTGCACGGCACTGAGCTGCTGGGCTTCCCCACCCAGCGATCCCCCGCCAAATTCCTGGATCTTGATCTTGCCGCCGCTGCGCGCGGCCACGAGTTCGGCAAATTTCTGCACGCCCATGGGCACGGGTGCACCCGGCTGCACGACATGGCCGAAGCGGATCGTGCGCTCCTGGATCTGTGCCGAAGCGCTGCCCAGCGCCAACGCACAGGCGGCTGCAATGATGAGCGATCGAATGTTCATGGTGTCTCCTGTTGTTTGACGTACGACGCCGGGTCCTGGCGCCCGAAGCGCCTTTCGGGCAATCCCGGGATATCAACCTGCATGGCCAGCACGCTGCCCGCCAGCGGTTGCTGCGCCAGTTGCTCCAGCGATAGAAACTTGCGTGCCGTCGTGACGTACAAGGTGCGCCAGTCCGGTCCGCCGAAGCACAGGCAGGTGGGGTTGCTCGCCGGCACCGGAATTTCACGATCCAGGGTGCCGTCCGGCAGGTAGCGGCGCACGCAGGCCCCGCCAAACATCGCGATCCAGATGCCGCCTTCCGCATCCACGCAAGCGCCATCCGGTCGTTCACGGGTGCTCCGGTAGTCAACGAAGACACGGCGCCGCGACAGCGCACCGGCCACCGGATCCATGTCAAAGGCGTAGGTGACGAAACCCCGGGTGTCGGAAAAGTACATCGTGCGCATATCCGGCGCGAAGGAGATCGTGTTGCCCACCACCACGTCGCCGAACATCCGCTCAACCTGGCCTTGGGCATCGACGCGGTAGACGCTGCCCACGGGACGCGCGAGCTGGTTGTCCATGGTGGTCACCCAGAACCGCCCCTGGCTGTCGCAACGCCCGTCATTGAGCCGGGTCCCCGAACCGACCGGCTCGATCTGGGCCAGGAAGGTCAGCTCCCCCGTGCCCAGGTCAAACAGGTGCAGCGCCAAGTCGAGCGCCAGCATCACCTGTCCCGGCTCGCGCAGCGCCAGGCATCCCGCGAACTCCGCATCAAAGGCGTATTCGTCGCGTCGCCCCGTCGCGAGGTGCATACGATGCAGCCGCGCCTGATCGACATCCAGCCACAGCAAAGACTGAGTCTGCTCGCACCACAGCGGTGTCTCACCGAGCAGGGTCTGCCCCCAGGCCACGCAGGTCCAACCGGCCGCTTCTGCCTCTTTTCCAGGCATCACCAGAACAGGAACGGAAATGGGCGCAGCGGGTACAAAAGACATGGAATCCGGAAGGCATCGAGGAGGTATTGCCGTATATTAACGATGTTGTTAAACATACATATCCGGGTTTTCACCAAGCTGCGTTTTGCGCTTTCCGCCTGCTAGGCTTCATCCATGTCAGCCACCAGAATCACTCTTTCTCGCCAATCCCGTCCCGAATCCGATCTGCAACAGGGGGCCATCCTGGCAGCGGCCAGCGAGGAGTTCGTGTCCCACGGCCTTCGTGGCGCACGACTGGAGGACATTGCCGCCCAGGCCGGCGTCACCCGGGCCATGATCTATTACTACTTCCAGTCACGCGAAGGGCTCTACGTGGCCACACTGGAGGCCGCCTACCACGCGATCCGCTCCGCGGAGCAGGCGTTGAAGCTGGATGACGATCCCGTCAGCGCACTCAAGCAACTGGTGGCCTTCCGGGTGCACTACTACGCGGAGAACCCGCAGTTCGTCGGTCTCGTCAACATCGAAAACCAGCACGGGGCGCGGCTTCTTCGGCAGTCTGATGCACTGAGTAGCGGATCGCATGCGCTGGCTCGCACGGCGGCTGTGCTGGCAGCAGGTCAGGCGAGCGGTGTCTTTCGGCCCCAGGTCACGGCCCTGGAGCTGCACCGGATCATGGTGTCCCTGGGCTTCTTCAATGTATCCAACCGCCACACGTTCGGCCAGATCTTCAGCAATGACCTGCCCGATACGGCACAACTTGAGGCCACCCGTGCGCTAGCGACCGAAGTGGTGCTGCGCTTCGCCTGCGAATGACGCTGAGTCAGCGTACTCAGCTTTGCAAAGCCGACCACATGGCCTGGTCGCGCTCAGCCGTCCAGATGCGCGGGTGCTTGATGCCGCTGGCCTCGTCATAGGCGCGGCTCACGTCGAAGGGCAGGCAGTGCTCGTAGATGAAGACGTGACCGAAAACCGGGTCCATGCTCTTGCGTGTGTGGGCCATCGCCGCTTTCAGGTCCATGCCCTGTGCCACGGCTTCCTTGCCGGCCTGGTAAAGCATCTGAACCCAGCGCTTGGTGTAATCCAGTGATTTGTGGACGTTGGCGCTGCCCTTCATGGCCTCGCCGCGGCCGGGGACCAGGTACTCGGCCTTCAGCGCACGCAGGGCCTCCAGCGTGGCCGGCCATTCGGCCAGCTGGGCGTCACCCGTGTAGACACCGGCCTCGTACTCGACGAGATCACCCGAGTACAGCACTTTTTCTTCCTCGACCCAGGCGATGGTGTCGCCACGCGTGTGGCCCGGGCCCGGGCTCCAGATCTGCACGACCACACCACCGAGATTGAGGCTCAGCTTGCCCGGCACCTCACCCTTCACGGGGTTGCCGCCGCCGATCACC
Source organism: uncultured Hylemonella sp. (assembly GCA_963513855.1). Lineage (GTDB taxonomy): Bacteria > Pseudomonadota > Gammaproteobacteria > Burkholderiales > Burkholderiaceae_C > Hylemonella. Next base: position 3,486 of record CAUPRZ010000082.1, on the reverse strand, counting down.
ATCGTCGGCCAGGTCAGGCCGGGCACGGTCTCGGCATTGCGGAACAGGCGGGGGAAACGCTCCATCTCGCTCTGCATGTCCTGCGCACCACGTTCGCGGATCAGCTCCAGCGTGCCCTGGCTGGCGATGATCTCGGTCGCGCCCTCGGCCGCGTAGGCGTAAGCGCCCAGCACACGCACCGCGTGGTAGTGCGTGAGCAGCACGTACTTGATGGGCAGGTCGCTGACGGTGCGGATCTTGGCAATCAGGTCACGCGCCATGGCCGGCGTGGCCGTGGCGTCGCTGACCAGGATGAAGCGTTCGCCAATGATGACCCCCGAGTTCGGATCCCCCTCGGTGGTATAGGCCCAGCAGTGCTTGCTGAGACGCTCGAAGGTGGTCTTTTTCTCCGTCAGGTCAGCTTGTGAGGCGAAGGCTTTGCCCATGGCGACTCCTTGAAAGGAAATCAGTTCATCCCTGGCACGGGCCACACCACCCCGTTGTCGTTGAGGATGGCCTCCAGCGGCACATCGTGCGGCTCAGGCTCGAAATCGTCCAAATAGCCCTGGGTAAAACCCAGGCCCACGGTGTAGGGCTTGGGCTGCAGGGTGGCCAGGGTGCGGTCGTAAAAACCGCCGCCGTAACCCAGGCGGTAGCCGCCGTGGCCATATCCCACACAAGGCACAAAGAGCAGGGTGGGCACGATGACTTCGGTGTCCTTGGGTTTGGGGATGCCGTAGGCGTCCTCCTCCATGGGGCAGCCAGGGTACCAGGCGTGGAAGGTCAGGGTCTTGTGCACCTTGTCGATCACAGGCAGGCCGATGCGCCGCGGCTGCGGGTTGTCCAGCAGTTCACCGTCCTCTTTCCAGCGGTGCAGGGCCGGCAGGGGATCGAATTCACCCTTGATGGGCCAATACGCACCGATCACAAGGTCATTACGCCCCACGAGCCAGATGCGCATGACCTGTTGCAAAAGTGCCGCACGCTGTAGGCGATCAGGCAGGTTCAAACGTTCAGTAATGAGCCGCTGGCGCAGGATTTTTTTCTCTTGCGCCCTTTTTGCCTCTGGAGTGTCCATAATTTCGACATGCAGTTTCAAGTCATTCTGACAGCTATCACCCTGGGCCTGGTTTTATCCCTGCCCGCCGCCGCCGCGCCCGCCAAAACCAAGGCCAAAGCCAAGCCCGATCAGGACGCCCTGATCACCGACATGGCCGAAGCCTACAAGAAGCCCGACACCAGACGTCTGACCGCCCTGCTGCCCCAGGTCCGCGGCCATGCGCTCGAGCCCTGGGCTGCCTACTGGGAGCTCAGCGCCCGTCTGGACGACGCCAAACCGGCCGAGATCGAGGCCTTCCTCACACGCTACGCCGGCAGCTACCAGGAAGACCGCCTGCGCAACGACTGGTTGCTGCTGCTGGGCAAGCGCCAGGACTGGGCCCGCTTCCAGACCGAGTACGCCAAGTTCCGCATGCTTGACGACCCGGAAGTGCGCTGCCACGCGCTGCATGCGGCCTACGCCGTGCAGGGCGAGGACGTGGCCGCCCAGGTGCAGGATCTCTGGCTCGCCCAGCGCGACCCGGACGATGGCTGCGCCGCCGCCGCCGGACGCCTGATCAAGGACGACAAGCTCGACGCCATGGTGGCCTGGCGCCGCGCACGTGTGGGTTTCGAATTCGACAAGCCACGCATCGCCCAGCAGGCCGTGGGCCTGCTCAATGCGGACTGGGCCAACGGCCTCAACACCCTCTACGCCAATCCCAAGCGTTACCTCGACGAAAAGCTCACCGCCTTCCGCCCCAAGACGCGTGAATGGGTCACGCTGGCCATGATCCGCCTGGCCTCCAGCGACCCCGAGACCGCGGCCGAAGAGGTCAACAAGCTGCGCTGGCGTGCCCAGCTCACGCAGGAAGAACGCAGCTGGGTGCTGGGCGTGATCGGCAAACGTGCCGCGCGCTCCCTGTCCGACAAGGCCCTGAGCTACTACGCCCAGGGTGAAGACCGCTTCATGCACAGCGACCACCTGGTCTGGCGCGTGCGTGCCGCCCTGCGCGCCAACGACTGGCAGCAGGTGCACGACGGCATTGCCGCCCTCAGCGAAAGCCAGCTGCGCGACCCGACCTGGATCTACTGGCGCGCCCGCGCCCTGCTGGCCCTGCAGGCCCCCAATGCCGAGCTGCGCGCCCGCACCCTGCTGCAATCCATCGCCTCGCCGCGTGGCTTCTACGAGCAGCTGGCCATGGAAGAACTGGGCCAGCGCATCACGGCCCCAGCCGCCCCGGCCCCGCTGAGCGAGGAAGAACTGCAGGCCGCGCGCGACAACGAAGGCCTCAAGCGCGCGCTGCTGGCCATCCAGATCGGCCTGCGCACGGAGGGCGTGCGTGAGTGGAACTACAGCACCAATCTGCACCAGCGCGCCGGCATGAACGACCGCGAACTGCTGGCCGCCTCGGCCCTGGCCTGCGAGCAGCAGGTCTGGGACCGCTGCATCAACGCCAGCGAGCGCACGCGCAGCGTCATGGACTATGCCCAGCGTTTCCCCACGCCCTACAAACAGGAAGTGCAGCAACGCGCTGAACTCACGGGCCTGGAGCCGGCCTTTGTCTACGGCCTGATCCGCCAGGAAAGCCGTTTTATCCTCGAGGCCAAGTCCGGTGTCGGTGCGGCCGGCCTCATGCAGGTCATGCCCGCCACGGCCCGCTGGACGGCACGGCGCATCGGCATGACCAACTTCAAGCCCGCGCAGATCACCCAGCGCGACACCAATATCGCCATCGGCACGGGTTACCTCAAGCTGGTGCTGGAGGCTTTTGACGGCTCCATGCCCCTGGCCGCCGCCGCCTACAACGCCGGCCCCAGCCGTTCCAAGCTCTGGCGCGGCCAGACCGGCGACCCGGTACTCGAAGCCGCCATCTGGGCCGAGAACATCCCCTTCGGTGAAACGCGCGACTACGTCAAGAAGGTCTTGTCCAACACCGTCAACTACGCCGCTGTGCTGACGGGCGAGCCGCAATCGCTCAAGGCCCGCCTGGGTTTTGTCGGCCCCACGGGCGTGGACAAGCCCGAACCCGCCGAAGAACTGCCATGAACGCAGAAGGCTGCTCATGAAACGCGTGCTGCTGCTCGGCGGCACGGGTTTTGTCGGCCGTCATGTCTGCGAACACCTGGCCCGCCTGGGCTGCAGCCTCACGGTCCTCACACGCAAGGCCTCCCATGCCTCGGCCATCCAGCATCTGCCGGGTCTCACGGTCCTCGAAGCCGATGTGCACGACGAAGCCGTGTTGCGCCGCCTGCTGGCCGGCCACGATGCCGTGGTCAACCTCGTGGCCATCCTGCACGGCAAGGAGGCCGCCTTCCAACGCACCCACGTCGAATTGCCACAGAAGCTGGCCCGCGCCTGTCTGGGCAGCGGTGTGCAACACCTGGTGCACCTCGGCGCCCTGGGGGCCGAGCCCGCCGCCACGGAAACCGCCCCTTCGCGTTACCTGCGCAGCAAAAGCCGGGGCG
>CAUPRZ010000081.1:0-7916 GCA_963513855.1 uncultured Hylemonella sp. | reverse complement strand
TGCCGAGGTGGACCGGGCTGGTGTCAAGGTCGGCGTCAGCCAGGGCAGCACCTCGCAAGGGGTGCTGACGCGCACCTATAAGCAGGCCGAGGTCGTGCCCGTGGCATCGATGAAGGCAGCGGCCGAGCAGTTGCAGCAGGGCCGCATCGACGCCTTTGCCACCAACAAGGCCATCCTGCACGAGCTGGCCGACACCGTGCCGGGGGCGCGCATACTCGAGGGCCGCTGGGGCCTGGAGAACATGGCCCTCGCCATTCCCAAGGGGCGCCAGGCCGGTATGTCCTACCTCGGCAGCTACGCGCTATCGGTCCAGCGTGACGGCAGCCTGCAGGCCATCGTCAGTCGTACCGGCCTGCGCGGCACCGTCGAACCAGGCTCCCGCTGAACACTGTTTGATAGAGAAAACCATGAGCAAAACCACCACAGGCCCCTTCGAGAAAACCGCTGGCTGGATGGACTGGTACACCGGTCCGAGCAAGCCCAAGTTCAAGCTGCCCGCGGGCGCAGTGGACGCGCACTGCCACGTCTTCGGCCCCGGTGCCGAGTTCCCCTACGCCCCCGAGCGCAAGTACACGCCTTGCGACGCCAGCAAGGCCCAGCTTTTCGCCCTGCGCGACCACCTGGGTTTTGCGCGCAACGTCATCGTGCAGGCCACCTGCCACGGCGCCGACAACCGCGCCCTGGTCGACGCCTGCATGTCCAGCAATGGCAAGGCGCGTGGTGTGGGCACGGTCAAGCGCAGCGTCACGGATGAAGAGCTGCAGAAGCTGCACGCCGCTGGCGTGCGCGGTGTGCGCTTCAACTTCGTCAAGCGCCTGGTGGACTTCACGCCCAAGGACGAGTTGCTGGAGATTGCCGGTCGTATCAACAAGCTGGGCTGGCATGTGGTGATCTATTTCGAGGCCGTGGACCTGCCTGAGCTGTGGGATTTCTTTACCGCCCTGCCCACCACCGTGGTGGTGGACCACATGGGTCGCCCCGACGTGAGCAAGCCCGTGGACGGGCCCGAGTTCGCGCTCTTCCTCAAGTTCATGCGTGAGCACAAGAACGTCTGGAGCAAGGTCAGCTGCCCCGAGCGCCTGTCGGTTGCCGGCCCCAAGGCCCTGAACGGCGAGCAGGCAGCCTACAAGGACGTGGTGCCCTTCGCACGCAAGATCGTCGAGGAGTTCCCGGACCGCGTGCTCTGGGGCACCGACTGGCCACACCCCAATCTGAAAGACCACATGCCCGACGACGGCCTGCTGGTGGACTTCATCCCCCACATCGCGCCCACGGCCGAGTTGCAGCAGAAGCTGCTGGTGGACAATCCCATGCGCCTGTATTGGCCGGAAGAAGTGGAAGTGAAGTAAGGAGTTTCCTATGTCCCTCGAAAAAAACTACCTGGACGTGCCCGGCACGACGATCTTTGACGCCGAGCAATCGCGCAAGGGCTACTGGCTCAACCAGTTCTGCATGAGCCTGATGAAAGCCGAGAACCGCGAACGTTTCAAGGCCGACCAGCGCAAGTACCTGGACGAATGGCCGATGACGGAAGAGCAGAAGCAGGCCGTGCTGGCCGCCGACCTCAACAAGGCCATCTCCCTGGGCGGCAACATCTATTTCCTGGCCAAGCTGGGCGCCACGCACGGTAAGAGCTTCCAGCAGATGGCGGGCTCCATGACCGGCATGACCGAAGAAGAGTACCGCGACATGATGATCAAGGGCGGCCGCTCCGCCGAAGGCAACCGTGTGGTTGGCGAAAACGGCACGGCCCAGGCGCAGAACCAGCCGCAAGGCCACGGCACTGGCAAGCTTCTCTGAAAGACACTGACATGGCCAAAATCACCGCATCCGTCTATACCTCGCACGTGCCCGCCATCGGCGCGGCCATCGACCTGGGCAAGACCCACGAACCCTATTGGCAGCCCCTGTTTGCCGGCTACGAACCCGGCAAAAAATGGTTCAAGGACAACAAGCCCGACGTCATCTTCCTGGTCTACAACGACCACGCCACGGCCTTCAGCCTGGAGATGATTCCCACCTTCGCCATCGGCACTGCGGCTGAATACCAGCCCGCTGACGAAGGCTGGGGCCCGCGCCCCGTGCCCGTGGTCAAGGGCCATCCGGACCTGGCCGCGCACATTGCGCAGTCCGTGATCCAGCAGGACTTCGACCTCACCATCGTCAACAAGATGGATGTGGACCACGGTCTCACCGTGCCCCTGTCCCTGGTTTGCGGCACACCGGACAAAGCCAACTTCGAATGGCCCTGCCCGGTGATCCCCTTCGCCGTCAACGTGGTGCAGTACCCCGTGCCCAGTGGCCGCCGTTGTTTTGAACTGGGCAAGGCCATCCGCCGCGCCATCGAGTCCTATGACGAACCGCTTAATGTGCAGATCTGGGGCACGGGTGGCATGAGCCACCAGCTGCAGGGCCCGCGCGCCGGCCTGATCAACAAGGAATGGGACAACGCCTTCCTTGATCGCATGATCGCCGACCCCGATGACCTCGCCAGCAAGCCGCACATCGACTACGTGCGTGAGGCCGGCAGCGAAGGCATCGAACTCGTGATGTGGCTCATCGCCCGTGGCGCCATGGCCGATGTGGCTGGCAAGGGCCAGGCCCCCAAGGTCGCGCACCGCTTCTATCACGTGCCCGCATCCAATACAGCCGTGGGTCACCTGATCCTCGAAAACAATTAAGGAAAACGACATGACCATCAAAGTCGCACTCGCCGGCGCCGGTGCCTTCGGCATCAAGCACCTGGACGGCATCAAGAACATCAAGGACGTGGAAGTCGTTTCCCTGATCAGCCGCGATCTGGAGAAGACCCGGGAAGTGGCCGACAAGTACGGCATCAAACACGTCACCACCGATCTGGCCGACAGCCTGAAGATCAAGGAAGTGGACGCCGTCATCCTCTGCACCCCCACGCAGATGCATGCCGCCCAGGTCAAGGCCTGCCTGGAAGCCGGCAAACATGTGGAAGTGGAAATCCCCCTGTGTGACGTGCTGAAAGAGGGTGAGGAAGTTCTGGCCCTGCAGAAGAAGACTGGCCTGGTCGCCATGTGCGGCCACACGCGTCGCTTCAACCCCAGCCACCAGTACGTGCACAAGGAAATCGCGGCCGGCAAGTTCAACATCCAGCAGATGGATGTGCAGACCTATTTCTTCCGCCGCACCAACACCAACGCCCTGGGCCAGGCCCGCAGCTGGACCGACCACCTGCTGTGGCACCACGCTGCCCACACCGTGGACCTGTTCGCCTACCAGTGCGGCAGCCCCATCGTGAAGGCCAACGCTATCCAGGGCCCCATCCACCCTGTGCTGGGCATCGCCATGGACATGAGCATCCAGCTCAAGGCCGCCAACGGTGCCATCTGCACGCTGAGCCTGTCCTTCAACAACGACGGCCCCCTGGGCACCTACTTCCGCTACATCGGTGACACGGCGACCTACCTGGCCCGTTACGACGATCTGTACAACGGCAAGGAAGAGAAGATCGACGTGAGCAAGGTCGACGTCTCCATGAACGGCATTGAGCTGCAGGACCGCGAGTTCTTCGCCGCCATCCGCGAAGGCCGCGAACCCAACAGCAGCCTGGCCCAGGTGCTGCCCTGCTACCAGGTGCTGCACCAGCTGGAGCAGCAGCTGAACGCGGGCTGATCCGCTACCATCAGTCGAAGACCCCAGGGGTCGGATCACTCGCCGCAGGCGATGTGCTCTGACCCCTTCGCACTTTCAGCGAGGAACACGATGCAAACCCGAAAAATCGGCCCCTTCCAGGTCTCCGCGCTCGCCCTGGGCGGCATGAGCCTGAGCCACGCCTACGGCCAACCGCCATCACCCGAGCACAGCGAGCGTGTGCTGCTCAGCGCCCTGGACGCCGGTGTCACCCTGTTCGACACCGCCGCGCTCTACGGCTTCGGCGCCAATGAGACTCTGGTGGGTCGTGTGCTCAAGGCGCACCGCAGCCGTATCACCCTGGCCAGCAAGGGTGGCATGGCGGGTGTGGACGTGGCCAGTGACGGCAAGCTGGTGCGCGTGATCGACGGCCGGCCCGAAAGCATCCGCCGTGATTGCGAGGCCAGCTTGCGCCGTCTGGGCACGGACGTGATCGACCTCTATTACCTGCACCGCTGGGACAAGAAGGTGCCGGTGGAAGACAGCGTGGGTGAACTCTCACGCCTGGTCGAACGCGGTCATGTGCGCGCCATCGGCCTCTCCGAAGTGTCGGCCACCACCGTGCGCAAGGCCCACGCCGTTCACTCCATCGCGGCCGTGCAGACCGAGTACTCGCTCTGGACCCGCAATCCCGAGATTGCGGTGCTCGACACCTGCAAGGAAATTGGTGCCGCCTTCGTGGCCTTCAGTCCCGTGGCACGCGGTTTCCTCACCGGCAAGCTGCGTGACGTGAAGGCCCTCGACGCCAAAGACATACGCCACGGCATGCCGCGTTTTGAGCCGGCCAATTACGCGGGCAACCTCAAGCTGCTGCCGGCCTACGAGGCCGTGGCACAGGAGGCCGGTTGCACCCCGGCTCAGCTGGCCCTGGCCTGGTTGCTGCACAAACACAGCCATGTGATCCCGCTCTTCGGCACCACCAACCTCGATCACCTGGCCGAGAACCTGGGTGCTGCGAACGTGAAGCTCGCGCCAGCCCTGATGGCCCAGGTGGAAGCCGTGGTCAACCAGCAGACTGTGGTGGGTAATCGCTACAGCGAACAAAGCAACCGCGAAGTCGATACGGAAGTGTTCTGAGATGACTACCACCCTGATGCTTTTGCCCGGCCTCAACTGCGATGCCGCTGCCTGGGCGCCGCAAATTGCTGTGCTCAAAGGCCAGGCCGATTGCCGCGTGCCCGCCTGGGGCCTACGCGACACGCTGACCGCCATGGCCCAGCAGGTGCTGGACGAAGCACCCACCGAACGTTTCAGCATGGCTGGCCACTCCATGGGCGGCCGTGTGGCACTGGAAGTCATGCGCCTGGCCCCCCAACGTGTGGAGCGCCTGGCCTTGCTGGACACGGGCACGCACCCGTTGCCGGCCGGCGAGGCGGGCGAGAAGGAGAAGGCCGGGCGCATGGCCCTGCTCAAGATCGCGCAAGAGCAAGGCATGCGTGTCATGGCCCAGGAGTGGGCCAAGGGCATGGTGCACCCGGACCGCATCGGCGGCCCCATCTTCGAAGAAGTACTGGCCATGTTCGACCGTGGCAGCGCCGCGCAATACGCCGTGCAGATCAACGCCTTGCTGACCCGCTTGGATGCCGCGCCCCTGCTGCCGGGCATCACCTGCCCCACGCTGGTTCTGACGGGCCGTCAGGACGCCTGGGCCAGCCCGGCCCAACACGAAACCATGGCCGCCGCCATCCCCGGCGCGCAGCTGCTCATCGTGGAAGATTGCGGCCATATGACGACCATGGAGCAGCCGCAGGCGGTGAGTGAGGCGCTGGCGGCCTGGCTGCAACGCTGACCCATCCACATAGAAAAAATGGCGCCTGACCCTGTGGGTTGGCGCCATTCTTCTTGGGGCGTGAGATTTACTTCGGCACCAGCCCATTCAGATCAAACCCCACATCCCCTGCCTGCTGCGGCGTCGGCGAAATCCCCGCGTCCATGAGCTTGCGCACCAGCAGGTGCTCTTTGGGATTGTTGACGTTGTCGATGGCGATGAGCTGGTCGCCTTGGTAGTGGAAGAGGCTGAAACTGGCGCTGGCCATATCACCACGCAGAACCTGTTGATCTGCACCAGCCGACAGGCCCGCCATCTGCAGCTTCTTGTCGTACTGGTCGCTCCAGAACCAGGGTGTGGCGGTGAAGGGGCGTTCCTGGCCCAGCAGGGCGGCGGCGGCGCTTTTGCCCAGCTCGGTGGCGTTCTGCACGGACTCCAGGCGGATGAGGCTGCCGTCGGGCAGGCGGCGCGCGGTGCAGTCGCCGGCGGCGGTAATGGCCGGGTCGCTGGTGCGGCCGCAGGCGTCGACCACGATGCCGCGTTCACATTCCAGCCCGGCGGCACGGGCCAACTCCTCGTTGGCATTCACGCCTATGCCCACCAGCACCAGGCCGGCGGGGTGGACGGTGCCATCCGCCAAACGCACGCCGGTCACATTGTTGTTGTCGTCGTGTTCGATGGTCGCGGTCTGCGCACCCAGCAGCAGCTGCACGCCCTGGCTGCGGTGCAGGGCGGCATACCAGTCGGACAGTGCGGGCTGCAGCATGCGGGCTAGCAGGCGCGGCGCAGCTTCCAGCACGGTGACGGCCAGGCCCTTCTTGCGCGCGGTGGCCGCCACTTCGAGGCCGATGACACCACCGCCGATGACGACCAGGGGCAGATTCTTCTCAAGACACACCGCCATGCGCTGGGCGATGGCGTCGGCGTCGTCACGCGTGCGCAGGGCCAGCACGCCTTGCGCGTTGGCACCCGGCAGCGTTAGGGTGCGTGGCGTGGAGCCCGTGGCCAGCAGCAGGCCGCCGTAGGGCAGGGTGCTGCCGTCGGCCAGCGTCACGGTCTTGGCGGCGCGGTCGATGGCTGTGACCTGGGTGCCGGTGCGTAGCTCGATGTTTTTACCGGCCAGCATCTCGGGTGTGCGCATGGGCAGGCGTGCGGCGTCCATTTCACCGGCCAGGAAAGCCTTGGAGAGCGGGGGGCGGTGGTAGGGCGCGTGGGGCTCGTCGCCAATGATGGTGAGGGGGCCGGTGTAGCCGCCGCTGCGCAGGGCTTCGGCGGCCATGATGGCGGCCTGGCCGGCGCCGACGATGAGGATGGGTGCGTTCATGTCCGCCATCTTAGTGGCCCAGCGGGGTGGCTGAAACAAACTGAAAAAAACCGATACGGCGGGGAAACCACGCGCAAGGCTGCCCCGGGCACCATGACGCTCATGTTCAACCCTGATGACAAGGACCCGTCATGAAACCCTGGATCAAACGCTCTCTTCTGGCCCTCACCGGCATCTCCATCGCGATTGGCGGCCTAACCGCCTGTGGCACACGTGGCCACAACGAGCGCGGCGCCATGAGTGCCGAGCGCATGGCCGAGATGCGCGGCAAGGTGGTGGAGCGCATCACCAGCAAGCTCGACCTCAATGCCGCTCAGCAGCAGAAACTCAATGTGCTGGCCGACAAGATGCAGGCCCAGCGCGCGACCCTGATTGGCCAGACCACGGACCCGCGTGCCGAGCTGAAGGCCCTGGTGGCTGGCGAGAAGTTCGACCGCACCCGGGCCCTGGGCCTGCTCGACGAAAAGACCCGTGCGGTGCAGAGCACGGGCCCCGAGGTGATCCAGGCCCTGGCGGACTTCTACGACAGCCTCAACCTCACGCAGCAGGCCGAAGTGCGCGAGCACATGGGCAAGCGCAAGGGTTGGTTCTCGCGCGGCTGAGGGCACGGTGATGTCCCCCGTTCTGGAAGCGATAGGTCGCCCGCTGCGCGACCATGGGGCGTGGCTGCTGGCTGGCCTGGACGAACCCCACGACGAACTGCTGGCCCTGGTCTGGGGCCCGCGCTTCGACCGTGAGCATGCGCTGGCCCTGTGGGAGCGTTATTCGCGGCAGCGCCCGGACGAGGCGGGGCCCACGCTGCCGGCCATCCTCTCGGCGGCAGACCGTTACGACGGTCTGGACGCCGCCGGGCAGCAGCGCCTGCGCCGCCTCATCCAGCGCCACCGCACTCGGAATGCGGGCGTTGGCGCGCTGATGTGACAATGCCGCATGCACCGTGTACTGCTGATAGACGACGACGAACAGCTCGGGCCGCCGCTGGCTGCGTATTTCCAGCGCTTCGAGTTGGCGCTGGTCCACGCGCTGCGGCCGGGCGAGGGCTTGGCGCAGTTGCGTGCCGGTGCGTTTGATGCCGCCATCCTGGATGTGATGCTGCCCGAGATGGATGGTTTCGAGCTCTGCCGTGCCATCCGCAAGGAAAGCGATATCCCCGTCATCATG
>CAUPRZ010000080.1:0-7977 GCA_963513855.1 uncultured Hylemonella sp. | reverse complement strand
GGTGCCGCTGCCGCAGCAGGGGTCGTACAGAGGCAGCAGATCACTGTCACCATCCGCCCAGCCACTGGCAGCGATCATGGCCGCGGCCAGGGTTTCCTTCAGGGGCGCGTCCCCCTTGTCCTCACGCCAGCCGCGTTTGAACAGCGGTTCACCCGAGGTGTCGATGTAGAGCGAGCAGCTGTCGGTGGTCAGGTGGGCGTAGATACGCACATCGGGCCACTGGGTATCCACATCGGGGCGCACGCCACCCGCGGTTTCCCGGAAACGATCACAGACCGCATCCTTCACCTTCAGCGCGGCGAAGTTCAGCGAGGTCAGCGGGCTGTGCTGGGCCGTGATCTCGACCTTGATGCTTTCCTTGGGCGTGAACCACTGCTCCCAGGGCACCGCCATGGCGGCGCGGTACAGGTCCTGTTCATTGCGGTACTCGGTGTAGGACAGCAGCACCAGCACCCGCTGGGCCAGGCGGCTGTAGAGGTTGAGCAGCATGGCGTGCGCAAACGAGGTGCGCACCGCCACACCACCCCGCTGTTTGGTGACGCAGCCCGGCGGCAGACCCGTGATCCGCAGGATCTCGGGTGCCAGATAGTCCTCCACGCCGGCGGCGCAGGGGAGAAAAAGTGTGAGTTGGTTCACGTCAAAGCGCCTTGCGCAGATTGGCGGGGGCTATTTTTAAGGCCTCGCGGTACTTGGCCACCGTACGGCGCGCGCACTCGATGCCCTGCTCCTTGAGCATCTCGGAGAGCTGGCTGTCGGACAGGGGTTTCTTGGCGCTCTCGGCGCTGACAAACTGCTTGATCAGCGCGCGCACTGCCGTGCTGGACGCATTGCCGCCCGATTCGGTGCCCAGGCCCGAGCCGAAGAAATACTTGAGCTCGTAGGTGCCGTAGGGCGTGTTCATGTACTTGGCCGTGGTCACACGGCTGATGGTGGACTCGTGCAGGCCCAGCTCGTCGGCGATCTCGCGCAGCACCAGGGGGCGCATGGCCAGTTCACCGTGCATGAAAAAGTTCTTCTGACGCTCGACGATGGCGCTGGAGACACGCAGGATGGTGTCGAAACGCTGCTGGATGTTCTTGATGAACCAGCGTGCCTCCTGCAGGCGCTGCTGCAAAACGGCGTGGCCTTCGGACTTGTGGCCCTTGAGCGCATTGGCATAGATGTCGTGCACGCGCAGACGCGGCATGACGTCGGGGTTGAGCTGCACGCGGAAACGTGTGCCTGCGCCGCTGCCGCTGCGCAGCACCAGCACATCGGGCACGATGATGTTGCGCTCCACATTGACAAAACGGCGCCCGGGCTTGGGTTCGAGCCGCGCCACGCGGCCCAGGGCCTCGCGTGTCAGCGCCTCGTTGCCGCCACAGAGTTGGGTCAGTTTCTTGAGGTCACGCCGCGCCAGCAGCTCGGGCGGCTGCTGCACCAGACGCAGGGCCTGGGCCAGCACGGCGGCCTGTGCATCGTTGTCGGGCTCACGGGCCGCATCAGCCTGCAGGGCCAGCAGCTGCAGGCGCAGGCATTCGGCCATATTGCGTGCCCCCACGCCCGTGGGCTCCAGGCTTTGCAGCAAACGCAGGCCCAATTCAAAGTGTTCGAGCACGGCCTCGCGCTGCTCCAGATCGTCACCGGCCAGACTCTGGGCCAGCTCTTCGAGCGGGTCGGCCAGATAACCATCGTCGTTGAGCGACTCGATCAGGAACAACAGGGCGGCACGGTCCTCGGCATTCAGACGCAGCGACAGGGCCTGGCGTTTCAGGAAATCCTGCAGCGACTCCTGGCTGCGTGCAAGTTCGGTGGCATCGGTCTCGTCGTCATCACGGGCGCCGTTGCGCGGCTGGGCGTCACCACCCCATTCGCTGTCATCGGGTGCCAGGTCCACACCCCCGTCACCATCCCAGTCACCGTCGCGCTCCAGGTCCACCGAGGGGGCGGGTTCGTCCGCCGCTTCGCTGGTGGTCGTGGAGCTGCTGCTGTAGTCGTAGTCGGCCTCGTCCTGGGGCGCGGGCGTATCGGCACGCTCCAGGCCATGGGCCTCGCGCTCCACGCTGTCGTCGGCCCGCTCCAGAAAGGGGTTCTCGTCGAGCAGCTGCTCCACCTCCTGGCTGAGCTCCAGCGTCGAGAGTTGCAGGAGGCGGATGGACTGCTGCAGCTGGGGCGTGAGCGCCAGATGCTGGGAGACCCGCAGCGACAGTCCCTGTTTCATGTTCTTAAACGCAAACGCAGGTCAACGCTCACGTGAGCGCCGCCGGGCCGCCCCAAGGCGCGAGGGTTCCCTTGGGGGGCAGCGAGTACACGACAGTGACGAGCGTGGGGGCCATGGTCACATCTTGAAGTGCTCGCCGAGATAAACCCGGCGCACATCGGCGTTGTTGACGATGTCGGCAGGTGTGCCCTGGGCCAGCACACGGCCCTCGCTGATGATGCAGGCGTGGTCGCAGATGCCCAGGGTCTCACGCACGTTGTGGTCGGTGATCAGCACCCCGATGCCGCGTGCCTTGAGGAAACTGATGATGCGCTGGATCTCGATCACAGCGATCGGGTCGATGCCGGCAAAGGGCTCGTCGAGCAGGATAAAACGCGGCTGGGTGGCCAGGGCGCGCGCGATTTCCACCCGGCGGCGTTCACCACCCGACAGGGCCAGCGCCGGTGATAGGCGCAGCTTCTCCACGCGCAGGTCCTGCAGCAGGTCGGTGAGGCGACGGTCGATCTCGTCCTTGCGCAGAGGTTTGCCCTGCTCGTCGTGCTGCAGTTCGAGCACGGCGCGCACATTGTCCTCAACGTTGAGCTTGCGGAAGATGGAGGCTTCCTGCGGCAGATAACTCAGGCCCATGCGCGCACGCTGGTGGATGGGCATGTGCTCGACACGCTCGTCGTCGATGCTGATCTGGCCGGCACTGGCGCGCACCAGGCCCACGATCATGTAGAAAGAGGTGGTCTTGCCCGCGCCGTTGGGGCCCAGCAGGCCCACGACCTCGCCCTTGCGCACGGTCAGCGAGACGTCTTTCACAACCTCCCGGCTGCCGTAGAACTTCTTGAGGTTGCGGGCTTCGAGGCGGCTACGCTCCTGGCCCGGCTGGGTGTCCTGGCCCAGGTCTGAATCAGGCAACGCACCGGGCTGGGTGTCCGGGCCCTGCGGATCACTCTCGCTCACTTGCGTCCTCCGCCCAGACCGTCATCGTTGCGCAGGGGCAGGCCCGGCTGGGCCGGTGCCGCCGTCCCCGCGCTGCGCGGCGTCAACGTGGCGCGCACGCGCTCACTGCCCTTCTGGACGCCACCGTCCACGGTGAACACATCGGTCAGGGTGTTGTACAGGATGAGATTGCCGCTGACCACATCGCCCACCTGGGTGCCGCGCAGGCGGCGCAGCTGGGCGTTCTTGACCAGCTTGAAGAGATCGGCGCGGCCATCGTATTCGATGGTGTCGCTCTCGCCCTCCATGTACTCGTCCACACCCTCGCGCTTCTGGCGGAAACTGGCGCGCCGGCCGGCCTCGCCCGTGACCACACCGAACTGGTAGCCCTGCGGGTCCTGGCGTACCTCGATGCGCGCGCCCTTGATCACGATGGTGCCGCGCGTCAGCACCACATTGCCCGTGAAGATGCTGACCTGCTTGAGGTCGTCGTAACGCAGCGCGTCAGCCTCGATGTTCATGGGCTGCTGGCGATCGGCCTTTTCGGCGTGGCCAGCACCGGCGGCCAGCACACAGGTGGTGCACAGCAGCAGCCGGAGAAAAAAGGATGTCATAAAGGCACGAATCTTGCTCTTTTGGGTTCCGGGCATTGTAATCGGCCCGGAAGGCTGGTCCAGCTTTTGCTTTTGCCCCTGGGCGGTGCGTGTACTCACAGAGGGCCCACCACCTGTGTCCCGATGATTCATGAGAGACTGACTGCCACTTTTCCTACCGCTGCGCCCCTCATGAACCTGCTTTTTGTCGCTGATCCGCTGGAAACCTTCAAGACCTACAAGGACAGCACCTACGCCATGATGCGCGAGGCCCAGCGCCGCGGCCACACCCTGGCCGCCTGCGAGCCACGCCATATGGGCTGGCTGGCCGCCACCGGCGTGACCGCCCAGGTGCGCCGCATCCAGCTGACCGGCCAGGAAGAGCCCTGGTTTCACCAAGCCCCGTCGGAGCCGCGCCGGGCCGCGCTGCGCGACTTCGACGCCGTGCTCATGCGCAAGGACCCGCCCTTTGACAGCGAGTTCTTCTACGCCACCCATCTGCTGGAGCGCGCCGGCCACGAGGGCGCCCGTGTCTTCAACGCCCCGCGCGCCCTGCGCGACCATCCGGAAAAGCTCGCCATCCTCGAGTTCCCGCAATACACCGCGCCCACCCTGGTCACCCGCGAGGCCCAGGCCGTGCGCGACTTCCATGCCGAACACAAGGACATCATCCTCAAGCCGCTGGACGGCATGGGCGGCATGGGCATCTTCCGCGTCAAGGAAGATGGCCTGAACCTGGGCAGCATCATCGAGACGCTCAACGGCGACGGCGCGCAGACCCTGATGGTGCAGAAGTTCATCCCCGCCATCAGCCAGGGCGACAAACGTGTGCTGGTCATCGGCGGCAAGCCCGTGCCTTACAGCCTGGCGCGTATCCCCCAGGGTGGCGAAGTACGCGGCAACCTGGCAGCCGGCGGCAAGGGCGTGGCCCAGCCCCTGACGGCACGCGACCGCGAGATCGCCGAGGCCATCGGCCCGGTGCTGGCTGCGCGCGGCCTGCTGCTGATCGGCCTGGACATCATCGGCGAGCACCTCACCGAGATCAACGTCACCAGCCCCACCTGCTTCCAGGAAATCACCGACCAGAGTGGCTTCGACGTGGCCGCCATGTACCTCGACGCACTGGAGACTGCACTGCGGGTAAATACCCGGGTTTGAGCCCGGGCGCCTGTCGCAGACTCCGGTTTTTGCCGCATACGCGGTTTTTTACTTCAAGGCTGTGAACATGAAGATCCACCATCTCACCCTGTGCGTTGCACTGGCCCTCGGTGCGGCCGGCCTGCAGGCCAAGACCTTCAAATGGACCAGCGCCAGCGACATCGCGAGCTGGGACGTGCACTCGCAGAACAATGCGCTGCAAAACGGCATCCACGCCGCGGTCTACGAGTCCCTGGTCTACTACAACAGCCGGACCTTCAAGGTCGACCCCGTGCTGGCCACCAGCTGGAAGCAGGTCACCCCCACTCAGCTGCGCCTGACGCTGCGCAGCGGCGTCAAGTTCCATGACGGCTCGGCCTTCACGGCCGACGACGCGGTCTTTTCCATCCAGCGCGCCATGGCCAAGACCTCCAACTTCGCGGTCTACGCCCAGGGCATCGCCCGCGTGGCCAAGGTGGACGACAAGACCATCGACATCCACACCGCCGGCCCCAACCCCGTGCTGCTCAACCAGCTCACCGAGCTGCGCATGATGAGCAAGGCCTGGGCCGAGAAGAACCGCTCCA
This sequence comes from uncultured Hylemonella sp., assembly GCA_963513855.1. Taxonomy (GTDB): domain Bacteria; phylum Pseudomonadota; class Gammaproteobacteria; order Burkholderiales; family Burkholderiaceae_C; genus Hylemonella. Next base: position 2,533 of record CAUPRZ010000080.1, on the reverse strand, counting down.
CCGAGCCCAAGGACATCAAGGTGCCGGAGGAGAACTTCGCCCACCGCAATGCCAACGGCACCGGGCCCTACTCGCTCAAGGAATGGCAACCTGACCAGAAGATCGTGCTCGTGAAGAACCCCGCCTGGTGGGGCAAGAGCGAAGGCAATGTGACCGAGGTCATCTACACCCCGGTCAAGGCCGTGGCCACCCGTATGGCCGCCCTGCTGTCGGGCGAGGTCGACTTTGTGCTTGACCCCAGCCCCCAGGACCTGCCGCGTGTGCGCAGCACCCCCAACCTCAAGGTGCTCGACGGCGTGGAAAACCGCACCATCTTCTTCGGCATGGACCAGTTCCGCGAAGAGCTGACGGGCAGCAACATCAAGGGCAAGAACCCGCTCAAGGATGTACGCGTGCGCAAGGCCCTGTACCAGGCCATCGACATCGACACCATCGCCCGCGTCACGCTGCGCGGCCTGGGCCAGCCCACAGGCACGCTGGTCGCGCCCATGGTCAACGGCTGGAGCAAGGACGTGCACAAGCGTTACCCCTATGACGTCGCCGCCGCGCAGAAGCTGCTGGCCGAGGCCGGCTACAAGGACGGCTTCGAGGTCGACTTCGCCTGCCCCAACAACCGCTACATCAACGACGAACAGATCTGCCAGGCCGTGACCGCCATGTGGGCGCGCATCGGCGTCAAGGCCAAGCTGCGTACCCTGCCGCTGACCACCTACTTCCCCATGATCCAGCGCTACGAAGCCAGCATCTACATGCTGGGCTGGGGTGTGCCCACCTTCGACGCGCTCTATTCGCTGCAGTCCCTGACCCGCTCGGTCGGCGCCGGCGGTGACGGCAACTACAACGTGGGCCGCTACAGCAACCCGCAGATGGACGCGCTGGTCGAGCGCACCAAAAAGGAAACCGACCTCAAGCTGCGTACCGAGCTGCTGACCAAGGCCCTGGCGCTGCAGAACGAGGACGTGGCCAACATCCCACTGCACAACCAGGTCATCCCCTGGGCCATGAAAAAGAACATCGACCTGGTGCACCGCGCCGACAACCGCCTGGACTGGCGTCTGATCAAGGTCAACTGAGCCCCGTTTGAAGCCGGGCGGGGCGCCGCCTCGCCCGGCTCTTGTCTGCCCCTATGTTTGCCTTCATCGTCCGGCGCCTGGCCCAGGCCGTGCTTGTCATGGTCACCGTGGCCTTTGTCGCCTTCCTGCTGTTCCAGTACGTGGGCGACCCCGTGGTCTTCCTGCTCGGCCAGGACGCCACGGCCGCGCAGGTCGCGGCCATCCGCACCGAGCTCGGCCTGGACCAGCCTTTTTTTGTGCAGTTCTGGCACTTCCTCGTCCATGCGGTGCAGGGCGAGTTCGGCATGAGCCTGCGCCAGGGCGTCAAGGTCTCGCAGCTCATTGCCGAACGCCTGCCCGCCACCCTGGAGCTGGCCCTGATCGCGGCCCTGCTGGCCACGGCCATCGGCATCCCCATGGGGGTCTACGCCGCGCTGCGTCGTGACAGCTTCCTGAGCCAGGTCTTCATGACCGTCTCCCTGCTGGGCGTGTCCCTGCCCACCTTCCTGATCGGCATCCTGCTCATCCTGGTGTTCTCGGTCACGCTGGGCTGGTTCCCCAGCTTTGGCCGCGGCGAGGTGGTGCAGCTGGGCGGCTGGAGCACGGGCCTGCTCACCCTCAAGGGCTGGCACCACCTGGTGCTGCCGGCCCTCACGCTGGCCATCTTCCAGCTCACGCTCATCATGCGTCTGGTGCGCTCCGAGATGCTGGAGGTGCTGCGCACCGACTACATCAAGTTCGCACGGGCCCGCGGCCTGAGTGACCGCGCCGTGCACTTCGGGCACGCGCTGCGCAACACCCTGGTGCCCGTGCTCACCATCACCGGCCTGCAGCTCGGCGGCCTGATCGCCTTTGCCATCATCACCGAGACCGTGTTCCAGTGGCCGGGCATGGGCCTGCTCTTCATCCAGGCCGTGTCCTTCGCCGACATCCCGGTCATGGCCGCCTACCTGTGCCTGATCGCGCTGATCTTCGTGATCATCAACCTCATCGTCGACCTGCTGTACTTCGTTGTCGACCCCCGCCTGCGCCTGGACCGCAGCGGCCATTGACCCCACCCACATGTCCGACACCCCGCCCCCCACCTCCTGGTTCGCGCGCTGGCTGGCCAGCGACATCGGCCACAGCCTGCGCAGCTCGCCCATGGCCCAGCTGGCCGCCGTCATCGCCCTGCTCTGCGTGCTGGGCGCCGTGGGCGCGCCCTGGCTGGCACCGCACAACCCCTTTGACCTGAGCACGCTGGAGCTGTCCAACGCGCGTCTGCCCCCGGCCTGGAGCGAGGGCGGCAGCTCCCGCTTCCTGCTCGGTACCGATGACCAGGGGCGCGACATCCTCTCGGCCATCATGTACGGCGCGCGCATCTCCCTGGCCGTGGGCCTGGCCTCGGTGCTGCTCTCCATGCTGCTGGGCGTGACGATGGGCCTGATCGCCGGCTACCTGGGCGGCTGGATCGACGCGCTGCTCATGCGCCTGTGCGACGT
>CAUPRZ010000079.1:0-8008 GCA_963513855.1 uncultured Hylemonella sp. | reverse complement strand
TGGCCAACCTGAACCAGCAATCGGCCCGCGAAAGCGCCGGTACCACCAGCCTGGGCGCCCTGCTGCGCGCCAAGCTGGACACGTCCGAGAAGTGATGTGCATGGGGCAGGCTGCTGCTGAGCAGCAGCCTGCCCCTGCCAAACACGCGAACGTCACCCTGACATGACCCGCTCTGACCTGGTTGAAGAACTGGCGGCCCGTTTCGGGCAGCTGACCCATCGCGATGCAGAATTCGCGGTCAAGGCTATCCTGGATGCGATGAACGATGCCCTGGTACGCGGGCACCGCATCGAGATCCGTGGTTTTGGCAGTTTTTCCATCAACCGCCGGCCGCCCCGCATGGGACGCAACCCGCGCAGTGGTGAGAGCGTGGCCATTCCTGAAAAGCGCGTCCCCCACTTCAAGCCGGGCAAGGCCCTGCGCGAAGCGGTGGACCAGCGCACCAGTGAAATGCGGGCGAACGAACCGAAGAGTTAGTCTTCGACTCGCTAGAATGCCCTCACCCGAGGGACATCTATGAATCAACTGACTTGGCTGCTCAAGTGGATACTGCGGGCAGCCATTTTTTTTGCCCTGCTCGCCTTCGCCCTGAACAACCAGCAGGCCGTGACGGTGAACCTTTTCTTCGGCCACGACTGGACCGCACCGATGGTGCTGGTGGTGTTGGCCGCCTTCGCCCTGGGCCTGGCCGCCGGTGTGCTGGCCATGCTGCCACGCTGGCTCAAGCAGCGCCGTGCCGCACGTCATGCGCGCCGCCGTGGCGCCGTCGACAGCCAGTTGGCTCTTTCCACCCTGCAAGCACCCCATGAACCTTGATCTGAGCTGGATCCTGCTCGGCCTGCCCGTCGCCTTTGTCCTGGGCTGGCTGGCCTCGCGCCTGGACCTGCGCCAGCTGCGCATCGAAAACCGCCGCAACCCCCGGGCCTATTTCCGCGGCCTGAACTTCCTGCTCAACGAGCAGCAGGACCAGGCAATCGACGCCTTCATCGAGGCCGTGCAGAGCGACCCCGACACCTCGGAACTGCACTTCGCCCTCGGCAACCTCTTCCGCCGCCGCGGCGAGTACGAACGCGCCGTGCGCGTGCACGAACACCTGCTCTCGCGCGCCGACCTGACCGAGGCCGATCGCCAGCGCGCCCAGCATGCCCTGGCGCTGGACTTCCTCAAGGCCGGCCTGCTGGACCGCGCCGACGACGCCCTGATGAAGCTGGAAGGCACCCCCTTCCAGGCCCAGGCCCGCCTGGCACGCCTGGCCAATGCCGAACGCGCGCGTGACTGGCCGCAGGCCGCCACCCTTGCTCGGCGCCTGGAAGATGCAGAACACGGCAGCTTCAGCAGCCGCCTGGCCCATTACCTGTGCGAACAGGCCGCCGCCGAGCTGGCGCGCGGAGACACCGCCGCCGCTCAAGGCTTGCTGCAGCAAGCCATCAGCACCGCACCCGCCGCACCGCGCGCGCGCATCGAGCTGGCTCGCCTGCAGATGCAGCAGAAGCAGCCGGCTGAGGCCTGCACCACACTGGAAGCCGCGCTCACAGCCAGCCCATCTGCTACCCCCCTGATCGCCACCCCGTTGGCCCAGGCAGCCATCGCCAGCGGCCGCACCGTCACCGTGCTGGCCCAGCTGCAGACCATCTATGAACAGACCCCCTCGCTCGATGTGCTCGAAGCCCTGGTCACGCTGCAGGCTGCGGCGGGCAGCGGCAGCACCAGCACACGCGACTGGTACGTGCATCATCTGGAGCGCGAACCCTCCCTGGTCGCGGCCGCCAAATGGCTGGCCGGCGAACAGCTGGAGCACGAACAGTTTCACCCCCAGGTCCAGCGCGCGCTGGACCACGCCGTCAAGCCGCTCACACGTTATCGTTGTGCGGCCTGCGGCTTTGAAGCCAAACAACACTTCTGGCAGTGCCCAGGCTGCCAGGCCTGGGACAGCTATCCCGCCCGCAGAGTCGAAGAACTATGAAGATCACACAGCAACAACTCGCCAAATCCCGCGTGCTTGTGGTGGGCGACGCCATGATCGACCGCTACTGGTACGGTGCGGTCGACCGCATCAGCCCCGAGGCCCCGGTGCCGGTGGTGCGTGTCACGCGCGAGGAACTCCGCATCGGCGGCGCGGCCAACGTGGCCAGCAACGTCGTGTCGCTGGGTGCCAAGGCCACGCTGCTGACCGTGGTCGGTGACGACGACGCCAGCCACACACTCGAAAGACTCGTGGCCCAGACCGGCATCACCCCGCATTTCGGTCGCGATGCCGCGCTGCAGACCACCGTCAAGCTGCGCGTCATCGGCCGCCAGCAGCAGCTGATCCGTCTGGATTTCGAGAACAGCCCCAAGAGCGAAGTGCTGGCCTCGCAGACAGCGGACTTCCTCAAGCTGCTGCCGCACCACGATGCCGTGCTTTTTTCCGACTACGGCAAGGGCGGCCTGGACCACGTGCACCACATGATCGAACACGCCCAGGCCGCCGGCAATCCCGTGCTGATCGACCCCAAGGGCTCGGACTATTCACGCTACTGCGGCGCCAGCGTCATCACCCCCACCCGCGCCGAACTGCAGCTGGTGGTGGGGTCGTGGAGCAGCGAGGACGAGCTGCGGACCAAGTCACGCGCCCTGCTCGACAAACTCGGCCTGCAAGCCCTGCTGCTCACACGCAGCGAAGAAGGCATGACCTTGTATGACGCCGCAGGCGAAACCAGCGTGGCTGCCCAGGCCCGCGAGGTGTTTGATGTGACCGGTGCCGGCGACACCGTGATCGCCACCCTGGCCGCGCTCGTGGGCGCAGGTCTGCCCCTGCGCGAGGCCATGCCCCTGGCCAACAAGGCCGGCGGCATCGTGGTCGGCAAGTTCGGCACGGCCACCGTCAGCTACGCCGAACTGTTCGGCGCCTAAACTATTTCCGAGGACAGAACATGACACGAGTTGTAGTGACAGGCGCCGCAGGTTTCATCGGCGCCAACATCGTCAAAGGCCTGAACGCGCGCGGCATCGACGACATCATCGTCGTCGACGACCTGAGCCAGGGCGACAAGTTCCGCAACTTCGCCGATCTCAAGATCGCCGACTACGTGGACCTGGACGACTTCTATCCCAACTTCGAGGAAGGCCATTACGGCAAGGTCGAGGCCGTCTTCCACGAAGGCGCCTGCAGCGACACCATGGAGCAGGACGGCAAGTACATGATGGACAACAACTACACGCTTTCGTGCGAGTTGTTCCAGGCCTGCCAGCGTTACGGCACACGTCTGCTCTATGCATCCTCAGCGGCCACCTACGGCAACTCCGAGACCTTCCGCGAAGTGCCCGAGTTCGAGGCCCCGCTCAACGTCTACGGCTACTCCAAGCTGCTGTTTGACCAGCGCATGCGCCGCGAATTGGGTACGAACTTCGAGAAGGCCAAGATCCAGGTCGCCGGCTTCCGTTACTTCAACGTCTACGGCCCACGTGAACAGCACAAGGGTCGTATGGCCAGCGTGGCTTTCCACCAGTTCAACCAGTTCAGGGCCGAAGGCAAGGTCAAGCTTTTTGGCGAGTACGGTGGTTATGGTCCGGGCCAGCAGAAACGCGACTTCGTCTTCGTCGACGACGTGGTGGCCGTCAACCTCTGGTTCTTCGACCACCCGGGCAAGAGTGGTGTGTTCAACCTCGGCTCGGGCCGGGCCCAGCCCTTCAACGACGTGGCCGTGGGCGTGGTCAACACCCTGCGCGGCCTCAAGGGCGAGGCTGCCCTCTCGCTGGAGAAGATCGCCGCCCAAGGGCTCATCGAGTACATCCCCTTCCCCGACGCGCTGCGCGGCAAGTACCAGTGTTACACGCAGGCCGATCTGGCCAAGCTGCGCGCGACGGGTTGTGACCACCAATTTGCCGACGTGCAGACCGGTGTGGCCCAGTACGTCCAATGGCTGGCCGCCCAGGCCTGATCCGTTTGCTCAAAGAAAAAGCCGGTGGGCCTGCGCCCACCGGCTTTTTTTACGCGCTCAGCTCAGCGCTTCATTTGCAGCGGAAGATCTCGAAGCTGCGCTTGCCGTACTCCAGGGAATTGCCCTTGACCACGGTGTCGCCCCCTTTGCTCACGGCTTCGTTGCGAGCCATCAGCACCAGATTTTCTTCCACGGTCTCATTGCCACGTGTGATCGGGCCCAGCGTGGCCAGCACGCTCACCGTGGTACGGCCCAGGGACTTGCACTGGCCCACCTGGGTGGCTTCGGCCACCACGATCTGGTCCGCACCGAGGCGCTCGCCGATCAGCGTGCTGGAGCAGCCGCCCAACAGCAGGGCAGCAACGGCGAAAGGAAGGAAAAATTGACGGGTCGACATGGAAACACTCCTCAAAGACACAAATGACGGAATCAGAGCTGCGAAGTCTAACGGGAGTCCACGTTACAAAATGTTCAGCATCCCGTGAGCTTGCGATAGGCCGTGCGCGTCTCGGGCGAGACCGCATCGATCAGCTGCGCGTGGCTGGTCTGGTGCCGCGCCTGCATGCGCGCCGAGGCCACGGCCTTGGAGCGGCAGAACCAGTGGCAGCTGTGCTGCATCAGAAAGAGCTCGGCCGACATAGTGAAGGCCTTGTCGCGCTGCGAGCGTTCGGCACGGTTTTCGGCCACCTCCGTGATGCCCTCGGCATGAATGGCCAGCAGCTGGCGCATGTCAAAGGCTTGGCGCGGGAAGAGCTTGTCCGCATAAGGCAGAGAAAAATCCAGGGTACTGACCTGGGTCTGACCATTCCAGACCTTGGAGAAATCTTCGCTGAAACGGCGGAACTGGCCGGCCAGTTCCTGCTCGGCCGTGCTCAACATGCTCCAGATCTGCGCACGACGTTCCTCGTCGTTTTCACCGAGCGCGCGCAGATAACCCTCGGTCACGTTCTCCATGAGCTTCTCGATCTGGTACTGGCTCAGATAACCGCCCAGCAGATAGATGCGACGGCGCTGCTCTTTCGCCTTGAGGAACTGGATACCAACAATGGGCACCAGCAAGAGAAAAAGAAACTCCATGGATCGTGAGGGCTCGCGTTGAAAACACCGAGTTTAGTCGTCCCCTCAGTGGCTGCCGTAAGCCCCACCACCCGGTGTGTGGATCTCGAACACATCACCCGGCGCCATGGCAGCCTGCCCGATGTGGCCCAGCTCCTCCACCCGCCCATCGGCACGGATGACGCGGTTGATGCCAGGTTGGCCCGCCTGGCCGCCCGCCAGACCGAAGGCCCCGCTCTTGCGCCCGTTGGACAGGATGCCCGCCGTCATGTCTTCAAGGAACATCACACGCCGCACACCACCATCCCCCCCGCGCCAGCGACCCGCACCACCCGAGCCCTGGCGGATCTCGTAGCCCAGCAGACGCACAGGGACGCGGACCTCCAGCACCTCGGGATCGGTCAGGCGTGAATTGGTCATGTGCGTCTGCACGACCGAGGTCCCGTTGAAACCTTCTCCCGCGCCCGAGCCGCCCGAGATGGTCTCGTAGTACTGGTAGGTCGCGTTGCCGAAGGTGAAGTTGTTCATCGTGCACTGGCTAGCCGCCATCACGCCCAGAGCGCCGTAGAGTGCATTGGTGATGCAGCTCGAAGTCTCCACATTGCCCGCCACGACGGACGCCGGCGGATTCGGGTTGAGCATGGAGCCCGGCGGGATGATGACCTTGAGCGGCTTGAGGCAACCCGCGTTGAGCGGAATGTCGTCGTCCACCAGGGTGCGGAAGACGTAGAGCACCGCTGCCATGCATACCGCCGTGGGCGCGTTGAAGTTGTTCACCTGCTGCGGGCTGGTGCCTGTGAAGTCGATCTCGGCGCTGCGGTTCTGGGTGTCGACGCGTATCGCCACACAAATCTGCGCGCCATTGTCCAGCGGCAGCGTGAAGACACCGTCCTTCAGGCGCGTGATCACCCGGCGCACCGACTCCTCGGCGTTGTCCTGCACATGGCGCATATAGGCCAGCACCACGTCCAGACTGAACTGCCCCACCATCTTGCGCAGTTCCTGCACACCCTTCTCGTTGGCCGCGATCTGGGCCTTGAGGTCGGCCAGGTTCTGCTGCGGATTGCGTGAGGGATATTCGCCGCTGGCCAGCAGCGCCAGGATCTCGGCCTCGCGCAGCACGCCTCGGTCCACCAGCTTGAAGTTCTGGATCTGCACACCCTCCTCCTCGATGCGGGTCGAGAAAGGCGGCATGGAACCCGGTGTGGTACCACCGATGTCGGCCTGATGGCCCCGGGAGCCAACGTAGAAGGTGGGCTCTGTCCTGCCCTCCAGATACACCGGTGTGATCACCGTCACGTCGGGCAGATGCGTGCCCCCGTGGTAGGGGTCGTTGAGCACATAGACATCGCCCGGCTGCATCTTTCCAGCGTTCTCGCGGATCACGGTCTTGATGCTCTCGCCCATGGAGCCCAGATGCACGGGCATGTGCGGTGCGTTGGCGATCAGATTGCCCTGGGTGTCGAAGAGCGCGCAAGAAAAGTCGAGCCGCTCCTTGATGTTCACCGAATAGGCCGTGTTCTGCAGCTGCAGGCCCATCTGCTCAGCGATGTTCATGAAGAGGTTGTTGAAGACCTCCAGCAGCACCGGGTCGGCCGTGGTGCCGGCCGCGTAACGTTGTTCACGCGGCACACGTCGGTGCAGCACGATGTGGTCCAGGGCCGTGAGTTCTCCCTCCCAGCCGGGCTCCACCACCGTGGTGGCGTTTTTCTCGGCAATGATGGCCGGACCGGCGATGTGGTCGCCTGCGCGCAGATCTTCACGCACCACCAGCGCGGCCTCATGCCAGGCCCCGCCCGAGTACATGCGCACTGTTTCTCGGCGCGGCACCTCGCGTGCGGGATGGACCTCATGCCGGGGTTCAGCCGGCGCGTCGCCAGCCACCACGGCCTCGACCGACACGGCTTCCACGATCAGACGCTTGCCCTGCATGAGGAAGGCGAAACGCTGGCGGTAGGCAGCCTCGAAGGCCGCGCTGATCTCGGGCAACGTGCCGTGCGGGACGATCAGTGCCGAGTCACTTCCTTCGTAGCGCACATGCACACGCCGTTGCACACGCACCGCGGCGGCGCTGAGCTGCTGGCGTTCCAGTTCAGCGCGCGCGGCCTGGGCCAGGGCCTCCAGCTTCTCGGTCACGGTCGCCAAAGCACTGGGCTCCAGCGGCAGTTCCACTGCCTGTTCGCGGATCACGTTCTGGTCGGCCAGGCCCATGCCGTAGGCCGAGAGCACCCCCGCCAGCGGATGCACCAACACCCTGGTCATGCCCAATGCATCGGCCACCAGGCAGGCGTGCTGCCCACCGGCACCGCCGAAACACTGCAGGGTGTAGCGCGTGACGTCGTATCCACGCGCCACCGAGATCTTCTTGATCGCGTTGGCCATCTGCTGCACAGCGATGTTCACAAAACCTTCGGCCACGTCCTCGGCGCTGCGCCCGGTCTGCGTCGCCAGTTCACCGAACTTCGTGCGCACCGCAACATCGTCCAGCGCCTCGTTGGCGGCGGGGCCAAAAACGAACGGGAAAAAACGCGGCTGAATCTTGCCCAGCATCACATTGGCGTCGGTCACGGCCAGCGGGCCACCGCGGCGGTAACTGGTCGGCCCGGGGTTGGCCCCCGCGCTCTGCGGGCCCACGCGAAAACGCGCCCCGTCGTAAGCCAAGATGGAGCCGCCACCGGCCGCCACCGTGTGGATGCTCATCATGGGCGCACGCATGCGCACACCAGCCACCTGGGTCTCGAACTCGCGCTCGAATTCACCCGCGTAGTGCGAGACATCGGTCGAGGTGCCGCCCATGTCAAAACCGATCACACGGTCCATGCCAGCAATCTCGGCTGTCCGTGCCATGCCCACGATGCCGCCGGCCGGCCCGCTGAGGATGGCGTCCTTGCCCTGGAAGGCGTGGGCGTCGGTCAGGCCGCCCGAGGACTGCATGAAAAAGATGCGTACCCCGGGCATCTCGCCGGCCACCTGGTCCACATAACGGCGCAGGATGGGCGAGAGATAGGCGTCCACCACCGTGGTGTCACCCC
>CAUPRZ010000078.1:0-8059 GCA_963513855.1 uncultured Hylemonella sp. | reverse complement strand
GACCGCCACCCGTGCCAAGTCACGTTTCCTGGCCGCTGCCAGTCACGACCTGCGCCAGCCCATCCACGCCCTGGGCATGTTTGTGGCGCGCCTGGCCCAGCTGCCACATGACCGCGAGACGCGGCACCTGATCAGCAACCTCGAAGCCTCGGTGCGCGCCATGCAGGACCTGCTCGATGCGTTGCTGGACATCTCGCGCCTGGACGCCGATGCCGTGCGTGTGCAGTTGCAGCCCGTACCGCTGTCACCGCTGTTCGAGCAACTGCGCGGCGCGCTGATGCCAGTTGCCGCCGACAAGGGCCTGCGCCTGCGCGTGCGCATGAGCGATCTCTGGGTGCAGAGCGACCCCACGCTGCTGCATCGCATCCTGCTCAATCTGGTTGGCAACGGCCTGCGCTACACGGGGCACGGCGGTGTGCTGGTGGGCTGCCGCAACAGCCGTGGCGGCAGCCATCTGTGGATCGAGGTCTGGGACACGGGTGTGGGCATTGCGCCTGAGCACCAGCAGGACATCTTCCGGGAGTTCTACCAGATCGGCAATCCCGAGCGGGACCGCAGCAAGGGCCTGGGGCTGGGGCTCAACATCGTGGACCGCACGGCCCGCCTGCTGGGCCATACCCTGCAGCTCTGCTCGATCCCGGGCCATGGCACGCGCTTCCGGCTGGAGTTGCCCCTGGCACCGCCCGGGGATCTGCAGGCGCTGCTGGCGGCCGAGCCGCTGCAGGTCGACGATGTGCGCGGCCTGCGCATCCTGGTGATCGAGGATGACCGGCAGTCGGCACAGGCCCTGCGGGGCCTGCTCGACTCCTGGGGTTGTGTGGTGGCCGTGGTGGAGGGCCTGCAGGGCGCACTGACCATCGTGGCCGGTGGTTTTGCCCCCGACCTGGTACTCAGCGACTTCCGGCTGCGCGCGGGAGAGAGCGGCATGCAGACCCTGCACAGCCTGCGCACGCAGCTCGGGCGGCCCTTGCCGGCCTGCCTGATGAGCGGCGACACCGATCCCGAGCTGATCCAGGCCTGCCGTGATGCCGGCTTGCCCCTGCTGCACAAGCCGGTCCGGCCGGCCAAACTGCGCACGCTGATCCGCCGGCTGGCGCGGCCGCAGCCCGGGACTGCAAGCTAGAGGGTGCCGTTGCCGGGGGAGACGGCCGCTTCCCGGCCTGAGCCGGTGTAGCCGTTGCGCTTGGCGACCAGCACGGCCTGGGTGCGTGTGGTGACGCCGAAACTGCGCAGGATGCTGCTCACATGGTTTTTCACCGTCTCTTCGGAGAGGTAGAGCATGCGTCCGATCTCCTTGTTGGTGTAGCCATCGAGCAGCAACTGAAGCACCTCTTCCTGGCGCGGGGTGAGCAGGGGGACTGCAGGCTCCAAGGATCCCTCGTCGGACAAAGGGGCCGGCAGGCTGGGCATGTGCACGCCGCCAGCCAGCACCAGCCGGGTCACCGACAGCAGCTCGTCGCTCATGCCCGATTTGGTGAGAAAGGCCGCCGCGCCCTTGTTCATGACCTGCTGCATGATGCGCGGATTGACCGAACCCGAGATCACGATGATGGGCAGGGCTGGGTGCTGGCGGGCGAAGATGTCCAGTGCGTCCAGACCGTTCATGTCGGGCAGGTGGTAGTCCAGCAGGACCAGATCCAGATCGGGTTCCTGCAGGGCCAGCTCGAAGGCCCGGGCGCAGGAGCCGGCATCAAAGACTTCCACGTCGTCTTCCAGACCGCGCAGCACCTGGCGCAGGCCTTCGCGTATCAGGGCGTGGTCATCAACGACGAGTATTTTCAAGCGGCATCCATGCAGGTCGGGTCAGCCGGCATGGTAGCGCAAACGGCGCCTGTTTTTGTCCGAAGCGGGACAGGCAGAAAAAAGCCCGCCACCAAGGCGGGCCGGGTTGGATCGACGGCCTGTCAGCCGTGGAATTTCATCATCAGCGGCACGATCAGCAGCGCCACGATGTTGATGATCTTGATCAGCGGGTTGATGGCCGGGCCGGCGGTGTCCTTGTAGGGGTCGCCCACGGTGTCGCCGGTCACGGCCGCCTTGTGGGCATCGCTGCCCTTGCCGCCGTGGTGGCCGTCCTCGATGTACTTCTTGGCGTTGTCCCAGGCACCACCGCCGGTGCACATGGAGATAGCCACGAACAGGCCCGTGACGATGGTCCCCATCAGCAGGCCGCCCAGCGCGGCCGGGCCCAGCAGCAGGCCCACCAGCACCGGCACCACCACCGGCAGCAGGGACGGGATCATCATTTCCTTGATGGCCGCCGTGGTCAGCATGTCCACAGCCGTGTCGTACTCGGGCTTGCCCGTGCCGTCCATGATGCCCTTGATGTCGCGGAACTGGCGGCGCACTTCGACCACTACGGCGCCGGCAGCGCGGCCCACGGCTTCCATGGCCATGGCGCCGAAGAGGTAGGGAATCAGGCCGCCGATGATGAGGCCGATGATGACCATGGGGTTGCTCAGGTCGAAGCTGATGACCTTGCCATAGGCTTCGAGTTTGTGCGTGTAGTCGGCAAACAGCACCAGCGAGGCCAGGCCGGCTGAACCGATGGCGTACCCCTTGGTCACGGCCTTGGTGGTGTTGCCCACGGCGTCCAGCGGGTCGGTGACGTCGCGCACGCTGGAGGGCAGTTCGGCCATCTCGGCAATGCCACCGGCGTTGTCGGTGATGGGGCCGTAGGCGTCCAGTGCCACCACGATGCCGGCCATGCTCAGCATGGAGGTGGCAGCGATGGCGATGCCGTAGAGGCCCGCCAGCTGGAAGGAGACCCAGATGGCGATGCAGACGAAGATCACTGGCCAGGCCGTGGAGCGCATGGACACGCCCAGGCCGGCAATGATGTTGGTGCCGTGGCCGGTGGTGGAGGCCTGGGCAATGTGCTGCACCGGGGCGTACTGCGTGCCGGTGTAGTACTCGGTGATCCAGCACAGCGCGCCGGTGAGCACCAGGCCGACGGTGCAGGCGCCAAAGAGGCGCAGCTGGCTGCCGCTGGCGGTGATGGCGTTGTCCGGCATCAGCCACATCGTGACGAAGAAGAAGGCGATCAGCGAGAGCACGCCGGCGACGGCCAGGCCCTTGTACAGGGCCGGCATCACGTTTTTCATGCCCGGCGTGGCCTTGACGAAAAAGCAGCCGATGATGGAGGCGATGATGGACACCGCACCCAGGGCCAGCGGGTAGATCACGGCACTGGTGCCGGCGCCGGTGACCAGCAGGGCGCCCAGCACCATGGTGGCGATCAGCGTCACGGCATAGGTCTCGAACAGGTCGGCGGCCATACCCGCGCAGTCACCCACGTTGTCACCCACGTTGTCGGCGATCACGGCCGGGTTGCGCGGGTCGTCCTCGGGAATACCGGCTTCCACCTTGCCCACCAGATCGGCGCCAACGTCGGCCCCCTTGGTGAAGATGCCGCCGCCCAGACGGGCGAAGATGGAGATCAGCGAGGAGCCGAAGGCAAAGCCGATCAGCGGGTTGAGCAGCTTGGCCAGGTTGCTGCTGGCGTTCAGGTTGCCGTTGCCGACCAGGAACCAGTAGAAGGCCGTCACGCCCAGCAGGCCCAGGCCCACGACCAGCATGCCGGTGATGGCGCCACCGCGGAAGGCCACGTCCAGCGCCGGGCCGATGCCCTGGGTCGCCGCCTGTGCGGTGCGCACGTTGGCACGTACCGAGACGTTCATGCCGATGAAGCCGCAGGCACCCGAGAGCACCGCGCCGACGACAAAGCCGACGGCGGTCTGCATGTCGAGGAAAAGGCCGATCAGGATGGTCAACACCACCCCGACGATGGCGATGGTCTTGTACTGACGGGACAGGTAGGCCGCGGCACCGGTCTGGATGGCGGCCGCGATTTCCTGCATGCGGGCATTGCCCGGGTCTTTCGAGAGGATCCAGCTGCGGGCCCAGATGCCGTAAGCCACGGCGATCAGTCCGCATACGAGCGCCAGTATCAGCGCTGAATTGCCTGTCATATCAAACTCCTGTGTTGTTGTATCGCGTAGGGGTGGCAACGCAGGGGGCGGGGCCACCGATGCGTTGCTTCCTCGCCGCGACAGCCCACAGGTCTGACAGGACGATTGGCCAACGCGACGACTCTAGCCTGAAAACCCGGGCTGGCAACCGGGCGTCAGGGCGGAGCAAGTAAAATCAGGGTTAATACCGATCACTAAATTGACTTACTGCAACAAAAAAGGAAGCTGATGTCTCTCGACAACGTCACCCCCGGCAAGAATGTTCCTGAATCCTTCAACGTGATCATCGAGATCCCGATGAACGCCGACCCCATCAAGTACGAGGTGGACAAGGAAACCGGTGCCATCTTCGTGGACCGCTTCATGAGCACGGCCATGCACTACCCCACGAACTACGGTTACGTGCCCAAGACCATTTCGGGCGACGGTGACCCGGTGGACGTGCTGGTCATCACGCCCGTGCCCCTGATTCCCGGCGTGGTCGTGCCCTGCCGTGCCATCGGCATCCTGAAGATGACCGACGAGGCCGGTGAAGACGGCAAGGTGCTGGCCGTTCCCACCGACAAGATCCTCTCGCTCTACACCCAGTGGCAGAAGCCCGAGGACATGAACCCCATGCGCCTCAAGACCATCGAGCATTTCTTCGAGCACTACAAGGACCTCGAGCCCGGCAAGTGGGTCAAGGTCCAGGGTTGGGAAGGCCCGGAGTCTGCCAAGAAGGAGATCCTGGACGGCATCGCCAACTACGAAAAGCAGGCACGCGGCTGATCTTTCCGCTTCTCGACACACGACGCCGGCAGCGCCTCATGGGCCTGCCGGCGTTTTGCATGGAGCGTGTGGAATCGCAGGGTTTCCACCGTCCTTATTGCGCTACCTCTCGCAGAGAGTGACGTGTATCATGGTTTGCAGGTCAACCGGGCGCATGCCGCCAGCAAGGAGCGAAGATGATGCAGACCGCCAGTGACAACAAGTCCGGTGTGGCCGCAGGGGCCGACTCCAGCCAGTACCTCACCCTGCGCCTGGGCAAGGAGGAGTACGCCATCGACATCCTGTGCGTGCAGGAGATCCGCTCCTACGAGGAACCGACGCGTATGGTCAATGCGCCGTCCTTCATCAAGGGGGTGATCAATCTGCGTGGTGTCATCGTGCCCATCGTCGACCTGCGCATGAAACTCAGCCTGGACCAGGTCGAGTACAACGATTTCACCGTGGTCATCATCCTCAATGTGCGTGGCACCGTGATTGGTGCGGTGGTGGATTCCGTCTCCGACGTGGTCACCCTGTCGGCCGAGATGGTCAAGCCGGCGCCCCAGTTCGAGACCACGCTGGACACGCGTTTCATCACCGGCCTGGCCAGCGTGGGCGAACGCATGTTGATTGTGATGAATATGGAGGCCATGATGAGCAATGCCGAGATGGGCATGCTCGCCACGACCATGCATTGATCGATACGACGCGCCGGCAGAGCGCGACCGGATGCTGCGAAGCCCGTTAGAGGCTGGCAGGGAGTATGAAAACATGAGGAGACGAGCATGGATTTCTGGCTGCGCTTGCGCATTGGTACCCGTCTGGCACTGGCTTTTGTCCTGGTGCTGATCATCACCACCACGGTGTCCGCACTGGGCGTCTGGCGCATCGGGGCGCTCAAGGACACCAGTCAGCAGATCGCCACCGTCGAGCTGCAACGCAGCCTGCTGGCGCAGCGCTGGGCGTCCCAGATCGCCATCAACTGGGTGCGCGCTTCGGCGGCGCTGAAGACCCGCGATACGGCCTATATCGATGCCCTGCAGAAAGACATGGCGGCCACGTCCAAGGCCATCAGTGATGACCAGAAGGAACTCGAAGCCCTGATGGAGGACGCCGCGAGCAAGGAACTACTGGCCACCGTGGCTCGGCATCGCAAGACCTATGTGGACGCGCGCGCCGCGCTCATCAAGCGCCAGCAGGCCGGCGAGGACGTCCTTGGTGCCGTGGACAGCGACTTGCGTCCCCTGGCTGAGACCTATCTGAAAGCCGTGGACCAGGTGGCCAAGCATGCGCGCGATATCCTGAGCGACACGCAGGATCGAGCCAACGCCACGGCCGTTCGCAGCCAATGGACTCAGTCGGGAGGCACGGTGCTGGCCGTGCTGCTGGGCATGGCGTTGGCCTTTCTGGTTACCCGCTCCATCGTCAAGCCGGTGCAGCAGGCTGCCCTTTCCACACGGCATATTGCCGAGGGCGATCTCACGACCGAGATTCCGGCGCGTGGCAGCGATGAAGTCGCCCAGCTGCTGCAGTCGCTGGCGGCCATGCAGCACAACCTGGCGCAGATCGTGAGCCGGGTGCGCCAGGGCAGCGATGCGGTGTCCACGGCCAGTGCCGAAATTGCCCAGGGCAACCATGATCTGAGCTCGCGCACGGAAAGCCAGGCCAGTGCCCTGCAGGAAACGGCCGCCTCAATGGAGGAGCTCTCGTCCACGGTGCGGCAGAATGCCGACAATGCCCGGCAGGCCAACCAGCTCGCGCAGAGCGCCAGCACCGTGGCGGTGCAGGGCGGTGAAGTCGTGGCCCAGGTGGTGGACACCATGAAAGGCATCAACGACGCCAGCCGCAAGATCGCCGACATCATCAGCGTGATCGACGGCATCGCCTTCCAGACCAATATCCTAGCGCTGAATGCCGCCGTGGAGGCCGCACGCGCCGGCGAACAGGGACGGGGCTTTGCCGTGGTGGCCAGTGAGGTGCGGGCCCTGGCCGGGCGCAGTGCCGAGGCGGCCAAGGAGATCAAGACCCTGATCGGCGACAGCGTAGGGCGCGTGGAAGCGGGCACCACCCTGGTGGACCGGGCTGGCACGACCATGAACGAGGTGGTGGCCAGCATCCGGCGCGTGACCGATATCATGGGCGAGATCAGCGCGGCCAGCAACGAGCAGAGTCAGGGCGTGTCGCAGATCGGCGAAGCGGTCACGCAAATGGACCAGGCCACACAACAGAACGCTGCGCTGGTGGAAGAGATGGCCGCTGCCGCCAGCAGCCTCAAGACCCAGGCGCAGGATCTGGTCAGTACCGTGGCAGTCTTCAAGGTGTCCTCGCAGGTGGACAGTCTTTATGCCGCCGCCCCGGCGCGTGCTCCGGCAGCTGCTGCGCCTGTGCAGCGGGCCAAAACGGTGGCTGCGCCCCGCGCACCGGCATCCACCGCCGCACCGGCGCGCCCTGCCACGCCGCCGCGTGCTGATCCGCCCAAACTCGCGGCCGCCAAGGCCGACGATGGTGATTGGGAGAGTTTCTAAGCCCCTGGTCTAGCGGGCTGGACGTAGCGGAGAATGCCGGTCGAGCTCTTCGACATAGCCGGCGATTCCCTCACTTTCCCGGTCCAGAAAGCGTTGCACAGCATGGGCGAAGTCAGGCTGGGCCAGCCAGTGGGCGCTGGCGGTCTGCACCGGCAGCAGGGCCCGGGCCAGCTTGTGCTCACCCTGCGCACCGCCTTCAAAGCGCTGGTAGCCGTTTTCAATACACCATTGCAGTGGCGCGTGATAGCAGGCCTCGAAATGCAGGCAGTCCACCCGCTCCAGTGCGCCCCAGTAGCGGCCCCAGGCCGCGCGTTCCGTGCCGGTATCGTCCAGCGCGATCAGGCTGCTGGCGATGGCCCGTCCCCCACGTTCTGCGAGGAAGAGCAGCCAGTTGCCGGATTGACGGGCGGCAATGTCCGCAAAGAAGTCGCGGCTCAGATAGGGCGGGTTGCCGTGTTCGAGGTAGGTGTGTTCATAACAACGGTAAAAGAAGTCCCAGTCCTCGGCGCGTATCTCCGGGCCGCGCAGGGGGCGCAACGTGACTCCGGCCTCGCGCACCTTGCGGCGTTCCTGGCGCATCTTCTTGCGCTTGTCCTGGTTCAACGCAGCGAGGAAGTCTTCGATATCGGCATAAGGGGCAGGGCGGCGGTTTTCCCAATGAAACTGTACGTTCTGGCGCAGCATGAGGCCGGCTTGCTGACAGGCTGCGAGGTCTGCATCGCTGCCAAACAGCAGGTGCAGTGAAGACAGACCTAGCGTGCGGCCCTGCTCGAGCAGGGCCGCACGCTAGGTCTGTCTTCACTGCACCTGCTGTTT
>CAUPRZ010000077.1:0-8116 GCA_963513855.1 uncultured Hylemonella sp. | reverse complement strand
GAAGCCGGCGAACGCCTGGGTTTCCTGCCCGGCGACCTGACGCAAAAGATCGACCCCTATCTGCGCCCGCTCTACGATGCGCTCTACGACCTCATGGGTTATGAGAAGGTGCAGAAAGCATTTGAGCGCAATGCACTGGAGATCGCCCCCCTGGCCTTCATGCGCGGGCGCACACTGAACAATGCCTTTGTCATCCTGGACGAGGCGCAGAACACCACACCCGAGCAGATGAAGATGTTCCTCACGCGCATCGGCTTCGGCGCACGCGCCGTGGTCACGGGCGACGTGAGCCAGGTCGACCTGCCCAAGACGCAACTCAGTGGCTTGATCGACGCCGAGCGCGTGCTCAAACGCACCAAGGGCATCGCCATCTGCCGTTTCACCAGTGCCGACGTGGTGCGCCACCCGCTGGTGGCGCGCATCGTTGACGCCTATGACAAACAACGCAAGCCGGGAGAGTCGGCATGAGCGGAATGCCTGAACTGGATCTCTCCCTGCAGTTCGGCGCCGCCGTGCCGGACAGTCACAAGAAGCTGCTGACCAAGGCGCGTGTCGCACGCTGGATGCGGATGGCCCTGCTGCGCAACGCGGAGATCACCGTGCGTATTGTCGGAACCGCCGAAGGCCGCACCCTGAACCGCGAATACCGCCACAAGGACTACGCCACCAATGTGCTGACCTTTGACTACGCGATGGAACCCGTGGTCATGGCCGACCTGGTGCTCTGCGCACCGGTGGTGGCGATGGAGGCGAAGGAACAGGGCAAGACCCTGGAAGAACACTACGCCCACCTGCTGGTGCACGGCACCCTGCATGCCCAGGGCTACGAGCACGAGACCAACGAGGTTGATGCGCTGGAGATGGAGGCGGTGGAGGTCTTGCTGATGGAGGGGATGGGGTACGGGAATCCGTATGAGTAGTCTGCTAACTCGTCGTATCCCGTTTCACATCATCTAAAAGATGAAACCGCAAACCAAGCCCCACTTGCAAATGCTCCAACGCTGAATGCCATAGCCACTATTGCGACAACTAGGCGCCAATCACGTTGGATTTGTTGTCGCCTAGCAACCAAATTCAGTCGATTCAATTGCGTTAAGTACGCGAAGAGCATCCCAACACCACAGAAAACCAAGCCAGCAAGAAACGCGGCCATCGCCCATCGCATATCCGGCGTACTTCCGAACTTTCCTGCGACGTTTCCTAGATAGGCAAGGATTGCAACTGCGGCACCTCCGTTCGCAAGAGCGCAAAACTTGAAGCTCTCGGTTGAGAGCGTGATCAGCGACTTATATGTTTCTATCCAGTCGCTAAATTCAGGGTCCGAACTCATTGCCAACCTCCTACGTCATTACACAAGCCGAATCGGTATCGTCACCGGCCCATCATTGACCAGATGCACCTGCATGTCCGCCGCAAACTGCCCAGTCTGCACCACGGGATGTGAAACCCGAGCCTGCGCCACAAAGTAGTCGTACAGCCGCCGCCCGTCTTCCGGCGGCGCGGCATTCGTGAAGCTGGGCCGGTTGCCACCCGTGGTATCGGCGGCCAAGGTGAACTGGCTCACGATGAGCAGGCCGCCACCCACGTCCTGCACGCTGCGGTTCATCTTGCCGGCCTCGTCGGCAAAGATGCGCAGCTTGAGGATCTTGGCCAGCAGCTTGTCGCCGGTGGCTTCGCTGTCGCCGCGTTCGGCGCAGACCAGGACCAGCAGGCCGGCTTGAATAGAACCGACAACCTCGCCCGCGATCTCGACGCGGGCTTCTTTCACACGTTGGAGTAGAGCAAGCATGCGGTGTTTATACCGCGGGGCTCCTGCGGCTCAGCGCAGTTTCGCGCGGGCCTGTTCCTGGCGTTGGTCCAGATAGGCGCCGTAGAAGTCAGGGATGGAGCCTCCCACCAGGCGTTCGGCCACTTCTTCGCCATTGGGGCCGTAGAACAGCACCGTGGGCGCCACCGCGATACGCCGGGCGCGGACGAACTCGTCGTGCACGATGGTCTGGCCGTCGAAGTCTTTCAGGTAGCGGCGGCTGCGCATATCCACCTGCAGCACGGGCAGGCCCTGGGCTTGCATGGGGGCAAGGTAGTGGTCACGCACCACACGGCAGTAGGGGCAGCCGTCCAGGCTGACCATGACCACCAGAGGCTGGCCGCGCTCCAGGGCGGCGGCCAGGGCCTGCCGCAGGTCGAGGGCCAGCGGCAGCGTAGCGGCACGGGTGGCCAGTGGCAGGGCCGCGGCAGCCAGCAACAGGGAGCGGCGTGTGAGCTGAGTCATTTGCCGGCTTCCTGTTCGAGCAGCAGGTAGGTGTTGTAGGCGTTCATGCGGTTGATGGCGCGGAACAGGGGCAGGTGCTCAAAGGGGGTCCAGTCGGTTTTGGCATAAGCCTCGTCGAAAGGTTCCAGGTTCTTCGCGGCCTGGCCCATGCTCTGGCGCAGATAGACCAGGTAGTCGCGCGTGAGTTGCATGTCTTGGCGCGCCTCGCGCGAGAGCGGGCCGTGGCCGGGGACGATGACACGCGCATCGAAAGCCAGCAGGCGTTCGAGTGCGGCGATCCAGTGCCGGCTATCGGCCTGGCCCACATAAGGAATGCGGCTGCGGAAGACCAGGTCGCCGGCAAAGAGCACTTTCTCGGAGGGCAGGTAGACCACCAGGTCTTCGGGCGTGTGCGAGGGGCCGACGGCACGGATGTCGAAGCGCACACCGCCCACATCCAGCCTGCGATCACCGTCCAGCCACTCATCGGCCTCGACCAAGCGCGTGTCTTCGTTGATCCAGGGCGCGAGTTCGCTGCGCGAGGCCTGCAGACGCAGGCGTGCGGTCTCGGACTGCAGGTAGTCGCGTGCAGCACGGTGCGCATAAATGCGCGCGCCCTGGGCCTTCAAGGCTTGCAGACCGTAGATATGGTCCGCGTGGTAATGGGTGACGATGACGTGGGTGACGGGCAGGGGCGTGAGTTTGCGGATCTCACCCAGCAGGCGCTGGGCCAGCGCGGGGGAACCGAGCGCGTCGATCACCACCACACCGGCCGGCGTGATGACAAAACCCGCGTTGGAGATGAAGTTCGGGTTGGCCGGCGCGCCCTGGGCTGACAGCCCTTCGACCAGCCAGGCGCTCGGCGCCACCTGCTGCGCCGCCATGGGGGGCTCTGCTGCAAGACCCCAGGCCGGGCCCAGCAGCACCAGCCCGCAGCACAGCCAGCGCAGGCGCTGTGACAGAGGCAAAACAAGGTGGCGGAGGGTCATGGCAGAGGGGGCTTCAGATTCAAAACAGTATATAAGCAAATAACAAATTATTAGATGTCCAGGGTGCTTTCCAGGTGCACGCGCACGCAGGGCCCTGCTATCCTGCGGGCTCATGCCCTGCGCCGGGGCTGATCAGAAACTCCGCCAACTCTCTGGCGACCCCGAAGGAGACATACGATGCGCCTCAAACACCGACTGGCCCTTTTGCTGCTGGGCAGCCTGGCCGCCGCCCCCGCCTTTGCCCAGGACGCCGCCCGCCTGCACCAGCGCGCCCTGGCCGCCACCTGTGCCAACTGCCACGGCACCGATGGCCGCACGGTGCAGGGCTCAGCCGTGCCCTCGCTGGCCGGCATGCCCAAGGACTACATGGTCCAGCAGATGAAGGCCTTCCAGAACGGCACACGCCCCGCCACCGTGATGCACCAGCTGGCCAAGGGCCTGACGGATGCGCAGATCGAATCTGCCGCAGCCTATTTCTCCACCCTCAAGCGCTGAAGGAGACCGAACATGAAACGTCGCAGCTTTGTACAAGCCTCCCTCGCGCTCGCGCCCCTCTCCATGGTGGGCTGTGCCACCACCGCCCCGCTGCCCGCCAAGGCCAAGGTCGTGGTGGTCGGTGGCGGCTACGGCGGCGCCACCGCCGCCAAATACGTGCGCATGCTCTCCAACTACCAGATCGATGTGGTGCTGGTCGAGCCCAACAACAGCTTCATCTCCTGCCCCATCTCCAATCTGGTGATCGGCGGCAGCAAGACCATGGGCGACATCACCACGCCCTATGACAAGCTCAAGAGCAACCATGGCGTGATCCATGCGCGCGACCGCGTTGTCGACATCGACCGCGGCAAGAAGACCGTCACGCTGGCCGGTGGCGCCACCGTGGGTTACGACAAGCTCATCCTCTCGCCCGGCGTGGACATGATGTGGAGCAGCGTGGAGGGGCTGAAGGACGCCAGCGCCTCAGGCCAGATCCTGCAGGCCTGGAAAGCCGGCCCCGAGACCGCGGCGCTGCGCAAGCAGCTGGAAGACATGCCCGACGGCGGTGTCTACGCCATCAGCGTGCCCCTGGCCCCCTACCGCTGCCCGCCCGGCCCTTACGAGCGTGCCAGCCAGGTGGCCAGCTACTTCAAGAAGGCGAAACCGAAGTCCAAGGTGCTGATCCTCGACGCCAACCCGGACGTCACATCGAAGGGCCCGCTGTTCAAGAAGTTCTGGGCCGAGAACTACGCCGGCATGCTGGAGTTCCGCGGCAACCACAAGGCTGTGGCCGTGGACGCCAAGAACAAAACCATCAAGTTCGAAACTTCGGACGACGTGAAGGCCGACGTGCTCAACGTGCTGCCGAACATGAGCGCGGGTTTCATCACCCTGCAGGCCGGCCTGGCCAATGCCAACAACCGCTGGTGCAACGTCAACTACCAGACCTTCGAGTCCACCGCCGCCAAGGACATCCACGTGATCGGCGACTCGGTGCTGGCCGCGCCGCTGATGCCCAAGTCCGGCCACATGGCCAACTCGCACGGCAAGGTGGTGGCCGCAGCCGTGGTGGCCCAGCTCTCGGGCCTGGAAGTCAACGCCCAGCCCCTGCTGACCAACACCTGCTACAGCTTCGTCAACGACAAGCTGGTGGTGCACGTGGCGTCGGTCCACCAGTACGACGCGGCGGAGAAGACCTATAAGACCGTGCCGGGTTCGGGTGGTGTGTCCCCCGGCCCCACCGAGCTCGAGGGCATCTACGCCATGAACTGGGCGCAGAACATCTGGGCCGATACACTGCTCTGACGCTGACGCGCCGCTCATCACACAAGGGCCGGTCGCACCGGCCCTTTTTTCCTCCCACCCGAATCAGGAAACAGACATGCACAAGATCCTGGCCGTCCTGGCCCTCGCCTTCTCCACCTTGCTGACCCTGAGCACGCCGGCCCACGCGCAAGCCGCCGCGCAGATCAAGGCCGTGTACCACGTGAACACCGACGTGAACACCGTGCCCGCCATCCTCAACAACATCCGCAACCACCTGGGCGCCTCGCCCAAGGACAAGATCGTGGTGGTAACACACGGCCCGGGCATCAACTTCCTGCTGCAGGACGCCAAGGACAGCCAGGGCCGCGAGTTCAGCGGCGCCGTCTCCGACCTGACGGCCAAGGGCGTGGAGTTCCGCGTCTGCAACAACACGCTGACGGTGCGCAATATCAGCCCCGATCGCGTGTTGATGGAAGCCAAGATCGTCCCTTCGGGTGTGGCCGAGGTGGCGCGCCTGCAAGCGCAGGAAGGCTACGCCTACCTCAAGCCCTGAGCGGGGCTCACCCCAAACAAAAGGGGCCGCGAGGCCCCTTTTGTTTTGCAGTGATGCAGCTCAGGCCGCGTGCGAGGCCATGGGCGATTCGAAGTTCGACTCGGTCGCAATCTGGGTGCAGACAGCGCGACACAGGGCCGCAACGCGGTCATCGACGATGCGGTAGTAGATCTGCACGCCGTCGCGGCGTTTGCCCAGCACACCGGCCTGGTAGAGCGTGGTGAGGTGCTGGGACATATTGGGCTGGGTGGTCTCGATCTTGCTCAGCAGGTAGCTGACATTGCGCTCGCCATCACAAAGATGGCTGATGATCTTCAGGCGCATGGGCGCCGACATGACACGGAAAACTTCTGCGGCCAACTCGAACACCTGGTCCGGCTCGCTGACGGGGGCCTGGGTCGTCTGCATGGAACGTTTGCTCATGACGGGACCTTGATATATAAGTACGCGCTCATTCTATAGCGGCGGCTGATGTATGCATCAGTCTTTCCTGTCCCGCAGGGTACGGCTGAGCAGCAGCACGGGGATCAGACCCACCAGCACCAGGGCCAGGGACGGCAGGGCTGCCTCGCCCAGGCGTTCGTCGCGGGCCAGCTGGTAGGCCACGACGGCCAGGGTGTCGCTGTTGAAAGGGCGCAGCACCAGGGTGGCGGGCAGCTCCTTCATCACGTCCACAAAGACCAGCAGGGTGGCCACCACGGCCGAACGCCGCAACAGCGGCCAGTGCACCCGGCTCAGCAGGCCCCAGCCCCCGCTGCCCAGCATGCGCGCACTGTCGTCCAGGCTGGCCGGGATGCGTGCATAACCGCTCTGCATGGACTGCAGAGCCACGGCGACAAAACGCACGAGATAGGCCCAGATGAGGCCCAGGGAGGTGGCGGTCACCCAGTAGGCCGCGCCCACCTCAGGCCAGGTGGCCTGCACCCAGCCCACGGGCAGCAGCAGACCCACCACGATCACGGCCCCGGGCACGGCATAACCCAGACCCGCGAGCCAGACCACGGCGCGGGTCAACGCATCAGGCAGCCGACGTTGGGCGTAGGCCAGCAGCAGGGCCAGCCCCACGGCCAGCAGGGCACTGATGAGCCCCAGGCGCACGCTGTTGCCGGCCCAGCCCAGGAAACGGTCCCAGGGAATGGCGGTCCCATCCGCCACCAGGGGGCGGAACATGAAGAGCACCGGCGCGACAAAACCCATCAGCAGGGGCAAGGCACACACCGCCCAGGCCACCAGCAGGTGCCCACCCCGCAGGGCCACAGGCCGCGCCTCGGCCCCACCCTGACGCGCCAGGCGTGAGCTCACAAAACGCAGGCGCGCGCGTGAGCGGTGTTCCAGCCAGAGCAACAGAGCCACAAAAACCAGCAGCAGCGTGGCCAGCTGGGCCGCGGCGATGCGGTTGTCCATGGCCAGCCAGGCCTTGTAGATGCCGGCCGTGAAGGTCTGGATGCCGAAATAACTGGCCACACCGAAGTCGGCCAGGGTCTCCATGAGGGCCAGGGCCACGCCCGCCGCCACAGCCGGGCGGGCCAGCGGCAGGGCCACCTCACGGATGCGGCGTGACAGCGGCGCCCCCAGCAGGCGTGCGGCCTCCATCAGATGCGCGGCGCGCTCGGACAGGGCCGTGCGCGCCAGCAGGTAGACATAAGGGTAGAGCGTGAAGGTCATGACCCAGGCCGCACCGGCCGTGTTGCGGACCTCGGGGAACAAGCGCCCTTCCAGCCCCGTGGCGGCACGCAGCCAGGTCTGCAGCGGGCCGCTGTACTGCAGGAAGTCGGTGTAGGCATAGGCCACCACATAGGCCGGCATGGCCAGGGGCAGCAGCAGGGCCCATTCAAAAAAACGCCGGCCCGGAAAGTCGAACAGGGTCACGGCTGCGGCCGTGGACAGGCCCACGGCGATCACGCCCACGGTCACCAGCACACAGAGCCAGAGCGTGGTGGCCAGGTAGTCGGGCAAGACCGTGGCCGCCATCTCGCGCAGGATGCCCAGGGCCTGGGCCCCGGGCGCACCGCCGGGCCACCAGGCCCCGAGCAGGGCCAGCACCGGCAGCATGAGCGCAGCGGTGAAGCACAGCAGGAAGAAGTGGCGCAGGCGGCTCAGGGGCATGAGAAGGTGGGGGAACAAAAGCCCATGGGGCCAGGAGGATTGTAAGTACCTACAATTCGCATCAACACCTGCAATCACCATGTACCTCGAAATCAGCCAGCTCGAAGTCCGTTACCCCGGCGCTGCCCAGGCCGCCGTGGTCGATGTGTCCCTGGGCCTGCGGGCAGGGGATATCGGCGTGCTGATCGGGCCCTCCGGCTGCGGCAAGACCACGCTGCTGCGCGCCGTGGCCGGGCTGGAACCGGTGAGCGGCGGCGAGATCCGGCTCTCGGGCCAGGTGGTCAGCAGCGCGGGCGCGCAACTGGCTCCCGAAGAACGCCGCATCGGCATGGTGTTCCAGGACTACGCCCTGTTTCCGCACCTGGACGTGGGACGCAACGTGGCCTTCGGCATCCACCAGCTGCCGCGTGCCGACCGTGAAGCACGGGTGCGTGAAGTGCTGGACCTCGTGGGTCTGGCCGGCAGCGAGGCCCG